>JAGGTO010000096.1 GCA_021163705.1 Thermoplasmata archaeon
CGCACCTCAAGGTACGCACCGGGTCCCAGGCCTTACCCGCCTTAGTATTACAAATACTTTGAAAGTATATAAATATTACCTCGAAGAATTGCATGCATCCCGGTTCTCTATCTCCCCTCTTTCAATTTTCTTGACTTTTTCCATCAATCTCTTGGGATTTTTGTAGTGAGGTCATTTATCATTAACACTGGAAACTTGTTGAGAACAAGCATGTTTAATTTCTCATTCAAGAATCATCTCATCAGGGTGGATTTCTTTGAGAATTCTTCCCACAAGATGTGCTTTCTCATACCCCTCTATTTCCACCCTGTAAAATTTTCCGATCTTTGCATTTTTAAGAAGAATTGGCACATAATTTATATCCCTTGCAAGAAATCCTCCCCTTTTACCTCTGGATGGAACCACCACAGCTCTCTCTTCTCCCACAAGCTCCTCCATTCTTCTCCTCATATTTTCCAGATGCATTAGGGTTATTCTCTGAGACCATTCTTTTACCTTATTTGTGGAAGGCCTTTTCCATTTGTAAGCTGGTGTTTTTGGACGGGGTGAGAATCTCGTAATATTCAGAATATCGGGCTTTATCCTCTCTATAAGTTTCAGCGTGTTTTCAAAGGTCTCATCGGCCTCTCCTGGAAATCCCACTATGATATCTGTGGAGAGAGTCATCTCTGGAAACTCTTCTTTGAACCTTTTAATAATATTCTCAAAATCCTTAACAGTATAGCCCCTGTTCATTCTCCCTAAAATATAATCATCGCCACTTTGCACGGGTAAATGCAAAAACTTGTAAATCTTGGGATGTTTATAGGAATGTAAAAGTCCATCAAGGATATGTAGCGTTTCTCTTGGCTCCATCATACCCACCCGTATCATGAATTTTCCTGGAAGATTTGCCACTTCTTCAATTAACTCAGGGAGAGATGTGGATATATCTCTACCGTATGCCGCGGTATCCTGTGCACTCAGCCTTATCTCTACAGCTCCCATATCTATGGCTTTTTTTCCCATCTCCTTTATCCATCCAACCTCTCTGCTTTTTATGCGACCTCTGGCAAGTTTGGTTATGCAGTATGTGCATGCTCCCAGGCAGCCATTTGCTATGGGTATCGTTGATATCTTATCCCATAGAAAAACTTCATTCATGGGAGAGCGAGAAAGATGCAAGATATCCTTTGCTTTTTCCAGCTCCCAGGTGGATATTGCGGTTATATCTTCATCCAGCAATTCTCTTCTTGCAGATGGCAAGCATCCATAAACAATAATTTTTTTGCCATATTTTTTAAGCTCTCTAATTCTTCTTATCATTCTATTTTCCGTATGTTCAATCACGATGCATGTGCCAATGAGAATTACATCTGCCTCATTTGGATTATCTACTTCATTTCCAATAGCCTGGGAGAGCATATGCGTCTCCGCAATGTTCTGCGAGCAACCGTAGGCTTCCACATAAACTTTCATATCAAGGCCCATAGAAACTTGAAGAATTACTAAAATTTTGCCATTCATGGCCACGACTACGCCAAAATTTTAAATAGGGGAATGGAATAGGGGCTTAGTGATAGAAATGGCTGAGCAACTTAAACCGCTGCATGTTCTCCATGAAAGCCTCAATAAGCCTGTATTGGTTGCGATGAAGGGTAATAGAGAGTACAGAGGCATGCTAGATGGCTATGACCAGCATTTAAACCTCGTGCTGAAGAATGTGGAGGAAATAATAAATGGAGAATCAAAAGGTGTTCACAACATAATAATTGTTAGAGGAGACAATGTGATTTACATATCTCCGCCCTGAGGTGATGTGAATGTCAAAGGGAACAGCATCAATGGGAAAGAGAAACAAGAAACATACGCATATAGTGTGTAGGAGATGTGGTCATCGCAGCTTTAATGTTCATACAAAGAGGTGCTCTCACTGTGGATATCCAGCCCCTCGAATGCGCTCATACGCGTGGGCTAAGAAAAAGAAATGAATACTGTGGTGTGGCAGGTTTTTCCGCATCCTCAGATGTATCTCGGTTTCTATATTTCTCTTTAAGAGCATTGCAACATCGTGGTCAGGAAAGCGCAGGTATTGCCACCCATTCTAATGGCCGAATCTCTGTGTATAAAGGTATGGGTCTCGTGCATGAGATTTTCACATCCTCCATTCTTGATAATTTGCAAAGCAATGTGGGTATTGGACATGTTCGATATTCCACCACTGGCAGCTCAAAGGCGGAAAATGCACAGCCAATTCACATATATACCCTGGAGCATGAGATTGCAGTGGCCCATAATGGGGAGATTGTGAATGTTTCCTCTTTGAAGAAATTTCTGGGTGATATGGGCTCTGCCTTCGTAACTCAGAGTGATAGTGAGGTAATTGCAAGATTATTGGCCTATGAGATAACCAAGCATGGTATAATTCACGGTCTTCAAAACATGGTTTTGAAGCTTCGTGGTTCCTTTTCCCTCGCAATATTAATAGATGATAGAGTTTTTGCGGTGAGAGATCCCCTGGGTATAAGACCTCTAGCACTGGGAAGAATAGCCAATGGATATGGTGTTGCCTCGGAGAGTGTGGCATTTCACTCTCTGGGTGGGGAATTTATGAGGGATGTTGAGCCCGGTGAGATTGTGGAGATCACCAAGGATGGTTTTATCACACATCATGTATTTAAAAAGAAGCATAGGGCACATTGTATGTTTGAGTATGTTTACTTTGCAAGGGCTGATAGCATTTTGGATGGTAGATTGGTGTATGATGTGAGACGGGAGATTGGGAGAATACTTGCAAGGGAACATCCTGCAAAAGCAGATTTCGTTGTGCCAGTTCCAGATTCCGGGAGAGCCCATGCCCTGGGCTATGCGGAAGAAAGCGGGATACCATATGCGGAGGGTTTGATGAAGAACAGGTATGTTGAGCGCACATTCATCATGCCATCGCAGGAAAGCAGGGTTATGGAGATAAATTTAAAGCTCAGTCCTGTAGAATCTGTTGTGAAGGATAAGAGGATTGTGCTTGTGGATGATAGCATTGTTCGGGGCAACACAATGCGCAAGATTGTAAAGATGCTCAAGGATGCTGGGGCAAGAGAGGTGCATGTCCGCATAGGCTCTCCACCCATAATAGCGCCCTGCTATCTTGGTATAGATATGAAAACGAGGGATCAATTTATTGCGGCGGGTAGAAGTATTGAAGAGATCAGGAAGATAATAGGGGCAGATTCATTGGGCTATGTGAGTATAGATGGTTTGGTCAAGGCCATAGGATTGCCCCGTGAGGATATATGCTTGGGATGTCTCACTGGAAGGTATCCAGTGGCCATACCGGGTGAGAAGATACGATTTCAGAGTGATCTGGAAGATTTTGAGTGACCACAATTTATATTACTCAGAATCTCATGCGTTGTTTGTGAAAAGAATAAGAAAGCTTGATATGAGGAGAGATTATGAGTTTCGCTATTTGCTCAGCCAGCTACTCAAGGATGTACCAGAGGGGATACAGGGATCTTTAAAGGGAAGCATTTATGCAAAGGCATCCAATATTGGAATAAGAGAAGCAAAGGATTACATACTTCAGAAAAAAGATGAGGGTGTAATTGGAGAGGAGCTTGCCAGAAAGCTGATAAATTTGCTTTATAAGTATAGCGTGTACAGATGATGGAGGATTATTTACTTCCCTGGAAAGTTAGCGATAAGCTGAAGCTGCGATTTTTAAGCTCAACCCTTAGAATTGGAGAAAATGCTGAGTTTGAAGGTTTTATTGTAAATCTCTCCAATGATGAGTATATCCGAAGAGCATTATGGAGGAAATTATCGCCCCTTCTGGGAGATATTAAGGTTAGGGGAATGACGCCATTTCCAGAGGATGGATTTCCTATCATCCCCGTGGTATTTCCAGGATGGTTTAAGAGAATACATAGCTTGGCTAAGATCAGAGGGAAGGTTTATGACTTATCTCAATTTTCAAATCTCTCAGGAAGATTTATCCTGGTGGAAGCCATGGAAAGAGTTAAGCCTGAGAATTATTTTCTCCTGGAAAAAAGTGGACTTGATGGCAGGAAAATTTACACTCTTATAAATTCTGCATTCCCTGCTGGAATACGGGAAGTTATTTTTTCCTATTTTATCTCCTCCTCCTCATATTTGAACAGAGTTGGAGGATGCACTGTGAATTTTATGGATACGCTTTCAAAGTACTATGCCTCTGATTTCTCCCCAATAGCCCGTATGATTGGAAAAGTAAACCCTCTGCTCAGAAAAGAGAGGATAAAAATAACGCTGAGGTATGAGGAAGATATGGAAGCGGTTATTGCCACGAGCTTCAAAATAAAGTATAATGAAATGAATAGCCGGAAAGCACTCTCTTTTTATTCGCGTAGAAGAGATAGAGTCTGGGAGAAGAATGCTATTACAAAGAGCAATATAAAGATGGAGAATCTCATAGGTATTTCAGATATACCCTATATAGCCACCTTGGAAGAGATGAAGATCCAGCCGGATGAGATTTTAGAATACAGCTTTGATATTGCTCTATTTGCATTAGAAAAACATCTTGAGAATCCAAGCATCGATGAGACGTATGCCCAAAAGATAAAGGAGAGATTTATAAGAAAAATAGAGAAGGAATTTCCGCTTATTTCTGAGAGCATGAAGATGGGTGTGGTAATGGATATGGCTGATGTCAATGGATTTGGAGAGCATCTAGCGAGATTGATAAATGCCTGGGAAAGGGCAGGAATAGGTGATTCCTTTGAAAGTGTGTATTCTCTCTATTCCACAGTTTTTGAGCGGATAGAAGATGTTATGCAGAATAAGCTACGAAGAGAGCTTGCAGCCTTAAGTGAGAAAAAGAGAATCGAGAGAATAATCAACAGGGTTTTATGGGAACTGAATACCCTCAAACCGGAGGGCTGGAGCTTTGAGTATTTTGAAAGAAAAATGAAAGAGCGAGGCATCGAGGATAGAATAGAGAGAATTTTTGAGGAGTTAAAAAGGGAGGGAATAGTGATAAGAAAAGATGGGAGATTCTTTGCAGCCTCATACCTCTAATCTATTTTTCATTACTTTGCAAGAGTGAAGAGTTCATGATCTCCTCCAACATCAAATAATCCGAGTCTGGCACCCGCGTCCAGCCATGCGTGAGCGTAATAAACGGCGCCCAGAGCACGAACATAGTCTCCCTTCTCCCTGAAATACTGCGCATCTGTGAAATACGCCTTGGCCATGCCCAGAAAATCCTCCGCTATGGGATGAAGATGAGAGCTTTTCGGTGCTGCAATTTTCACAGACTCCAGAGCTTTTTTTGTGATTGAGAAATAGTGATCGAGGATATCATCATCGATTTCCCTCATCATATCACCTTCACACTCTCTCCTCCATGCTTCGTCTCTCTGGGACGAATTTCCACAAAGAGGGGCATGGAGATATTTCCACCTGTAACCAAAGCCACTCCTATGGGCAGTCTCTGTATCTCCTCGAGAGAGCCCCTGGTTAGACCCTCCACAGAGTTGCCAATGGCTTTGAGATCATGGGGATTGGTTACCTTGAGTATAATTTGCGTGTTACATTGAGATAATATATTCTTATCCACCTTGGCAGGTCTCTGGGATATTATACACAACCCAAGACCGAATTTTCGGCCCTCTGAGGCTATGGTTCTCAGTATCTTTGTGGCGGATGAAACGCCCTGCTGAGGTGCGTAGTTATGGGCCTCTTCGATCACGAGCATAAGCGGAGGGATTTTTTCTCTCTTTCTCAGCTCAAACAGGGCCATGGATAATCGCTGCACAACAAGCTCCTGGATATCTGGAGGTATGCCCCTGAGATTTATTATGGATAGTTTTCCCCTTTCTACAATTTCATCAATTCTGGTTCCTCTCTTATCGAATATACCCATCTCATCCAGATACTCAAGCTGAGCTATGAGAGGTGCAAGATTATTGTTTTCCTCAGATTCCAAGAGTCTTATTATGTCTCTGATGGTGAAATATTTTCTGGACATTTTTAGAAGATCCATCGCCTTTCTTAATGGTATGAGGTACTGGCGTGCGTCCAGGTTCATAAGGTTGAGAAGCTCTCTGGGAGCCATTGTGGATAAGGTGAATTTTAAAGGCTTTGCCTTATTTAACTGTGCATCCGGGCTAAATACCTTAACCTTGGTGGCATATCCTCTCGGTCTCACTTTGAACTCCTCATGGGCCTTGGTTTTCCTGGCAGGAAATTTGAGTGAGGGATACTCACCATGGGGATCTATTACTATGGCTGTCACACCATGTTTGAGAAACTCCTCCAGAAGCACTCCTGTAAGATAGCTCTTTCCTGCTCCTGTTTTTGCAAGAATGCTCACATGCTTTTGAACCATGGCATTTATGTCCAGATATATGGGAATGTTTTTATGTCGAAATAATCTCCCAATATAGGCCCCCTTCTCACGAATATCCTCTATACCAATAACTTTTTTTATGAATGAATCCTGGGCAAGATAAACTACGCTGCCAACCCTGAATGGAATTCGTGGATATTGCAAAAACCCTTTAGAATCTCGGTAGCCTATTACAATAACGGTCGCAGAGAGCATCTCCTTTACTTCCACATCGTTGCCCATGAGGATCTCCTTGGTTCTCTCTATGCTCAGATTGGTCTTTCTTTTAATCTCATCCACCCTGCCAAGCACCCATCCAAATTTTTCATGTAAAACCTGGACATAGTCTCCCTGCTCAACCACTCCACTCACAGAAAATGTAAACTGGGTGGTTCCAACATCTCCGTAAATTATACCTACTCTCCTCAATCCTTTCTCCTTTGTAGCATCGTAACTAAGCTCAACTGGTGCACTATTTACAACTTCTTCCATAGAAACCCCTACGCAAACATCTCTTCTGAAGACTCTTTTCTCATCTCATCCGCATGCAGAAACTTCTTTATGGCTTTTTCAAAATCTTCCTGGGTTACATAGTCCCTTTCATCCCTTATGGCAAACATTCCTGCTTCCATGCATATAACCTTCAAATCTGCTCCACTAAACCCATCGGTCTTCTTCGCAATCCTTTCAAGATCCACATCTTTCAAGTTCATCTTGCGAGTGTGAATCTTCAAAATCTCCAATCTTGCATTCAAATCAGGATACGGCACGATTATAATACGATCAAATCTTCCTGGTCTTAATAGAGCTTCGTCCAGTATATCCGGTCGGTTGGTGGCTGCTATTATCTTCACATTATCCAGCGGCTCGAAACCATCCATCTCTGCCAGAAGCTGCATTAAAGTACGCTGAACTTCCCTATCTCCCGAGGTGGCAAGATCCAGCCTTCTTGCACCTATGGCATCTATCTCATCTATAAATACAATGCTCGGGGCCTTCTTTCTTGCAAGATTGAAAAGATCACGCACAAGTTTTGCCCCTTCTCCAATATATTTTCTCACAAGCTCACTGCCCACAGTTCTTATAAATGTGGCATGCGTATGATGCGCCACTGCCTTAGCCAGTAGAGTTTTACCGGTTCCCGGAGGTCCGGCTAAAAGCACGCCCTTTGGAGGTTCTATACCCACCTTTTTATAAAGCTCAGGTTTTAGCAAGGGTAATTCAACAGCCTCCCTTATCTCACGAATTTGTTTTTCTAATCCTCCAATATCATTGTAGGTTACCTTGGGCTTTTCAATTATTTCAGCCGCAGCTACAGCAGGATCATATGATTCGGGTATTAGATGCACTATTGCAAAACTTTGTTTGTTAAGAGCAACTTTAACTCCTGGCCTTATCTGCTCCCGGGGCACATACTGTGATATGTTTACCACAAAGGATGGGCCTGCAGTGCTTCTAACCACTATCTTATCATTGTCCAGAACATCCTCGATTGTGCCTACTAAAAGAGGAGGAGCTTTCATTCTCGCAATTTCTTTTCTCAATCTTTCCACATCATTCTGAAGCCTTCTAAGCTCTGCCTCTAAATATCTTTTCTCATCCTCCAGTATTCTTATCTGCCTCAGAAGCTCCTCCCTATCGTAATCATATCCCAAGAGCTTACTCTCGATTTCATCCCTACTCATTATTTAACACCATTATTCTATATCTTTTTTTGGTATTTTAATGTTGTGAAGGCTCTCAATTAGCTCATCTTTAAAAGATATTCTTTCAATCTTTCCACACCTTTTTTTATCCTCTCTTTTGAAGTTGTAAAAGATAACCTAATATGCCCTTCTCCATGCGTTCCAAAGGTTACACCGGGAGCCACAGCTACTTTTTTCGATCTGAGCAAACCATCTGCAAAGGAATAACTGTCCATCGAGTATTTTGATATGTTCAGGAAAAGATAAAAAGCTCCGGTGGGTCTAACGAAATCAATATCGGGAATATCTTCAAGAAGAGAGATTAAAAGATTTCTTCTCTCCTTATACTCCTCCTTCATCCTCTCAGTAGCTTCTTGGGATTCGAGAAGTGCTGCTATCCCTGCTCTTTGAGCCATAGAGGGTGGGGAAATTAGGGTATATCCCTGAAGACCATCCAGTGTTTGAGTAATATCCTCATTTCTGCTAACCAAAAATCCTAATCTCC
>JAGGTO010000031.1 GCA_021163705.1 Thermoplasmata archaeon
CATATTTCCCTGCCCTATCTCTGTCAATTATGGCAACAATTTCGTGGGGGGAGTAAAGATAAACTCCCCTGGCGGTTTTTCCTCCGAAGCCAATAAACATGCCATGTGCCAGTATGGCAAGTCTCATATTTGCTATGATGTAACTCCTATATATATGTTTATCTCTCCGATAAAATTTAATAGGAAGTATCCACATGAAGCATTATGTTTAGGAGCTTTGAGGCAAAACTTGCACTTGCTCTCCTTAGAAGCTCTCTTCTTTTTTTTACATCGCAAATTATTATCTTTTTCATGATTTAAATTTTATCGAGAGATATCTTCTCGCGCAATTGGGGTTTCTTCCAATATCCGTGCTCCTCGTAACTCTCATACTCAATAGATTGCTTATGCAGAGAGAAAAGATGGAGAGAATGAAGAAACTCAACATAGTGGTGGGCACCTTCTTCGCAGAGCTTGGAAGAGTCAAAGATACTCTATCTCAAAGAAAATACTTCATAAATATAAGGAGAATAAATCTTTTTGAGCTCAGAAGATTTCTCCTTGACCATAAGGAGTTTGCCATAGACCTCCTTGATAATCCTGCAATCATAGAACATGAAACATTCACCGATCTTCTATGGAATGTTCTCCATCTCACAGATGAGCTAAAGAGAATAATAAATTTTGATAATCTGAGAGAGGAGGAGTATGAGGATGCAAAAAATGATATTGAGACGCTTTATCAACTTCTTATACGTACCATGCAGCAAAGGAAAGGAAATAAAAATAGAACTATAGAAGTTCTTTGATAGGTGTTACGCCCAATCCGGGCTTCTCTGGAGCATAATTGTAGCCATCCCTGTAGATGTCTCCTTCAAATGGCTGCTCTTTGAGGTCCCAGTAACCATCTAAATCGGCATAATCAACTCCAACACCCAGGGCAAAATGAGTTCCCGCCGCAATTGCAAGTTTTGTTTCTATCATGCAACCTACCATGATCTTCATTCCTGCAGCTCTGGCTATGGAAGCCATCTTCAGGGCTTCATATATTCCTCCACTTTTCATAAGCTTTATGTTGATTGCATCTACCTTTCCTATGAGATTTAAGACATCCCTCGAATCATGCACACTCTCATCTGCCATAATGGGGATGGGCACTTTCTCTCTCAGTATCTTAAGTTCATCTTCATGACCCACAGGCAGTGGTTGCTCTGCAAATTCTATTTCATACCTATCTATGGCATTTAGGACTTTTATGGCCTGATTGAGGGAGTAACCCTGGTTCCCGTCCACCCTTATTCGTGCATCCGTGATCTTCCTTATAGCTCTTATTCTCTCAATATCTTCCTGAGGATTCAAACCTATTTTTACCTTCAATACCTTCGCTCCCTGAGAAAGCAGCTCTTCCGCATGCTTCACACTCTTCTCCACCGAGCTTATATCCACAGTGAGAGAAGTTTCTATCCTATCCTTTTTTCCTCCAAGGAGCGACTTCACAGGCAAATTTGCCCTCTGTGCCAGGATATCAAAGAGGGCAAAATCAATTGCTGCCTTTGCGCTGGAATTGTGAACCATACTCCTATTTATTGTTTCCATTATTCTTCCATAATTTTCCACATCCTCTCCAATTATGAGCGGCTCAAATCTCCCAAGTGCAGCCACAACGGTATCCACTGTATCTCCAACAATCTTTGGAGAAGGAGATGCTTCTCCATATCCACAATACTCTTCCGTGCAGATTTTTACTATCACTCCCTCATAGTTTTCTATAGTTCCAAGCGCAATCTTGAAAGGCTTCTTTAATGGCACCTTTAAAACTTTCCAGCTCATGCTTATAATTTCCATACTGACTGAAATATTTTTCAAACTCATAACTTTTTCCATTATTCTTTTGTCAGAATGGTAACTTTCACCCTCTCTCCATATTCTTTTGTGCGATAAACATCCACGAATACAGGATCATAATATTTTACCATGGGCTCCACATCCTCCAGTTCTATATCTCCACTGAAAAGCATTATCTTTTTCTCGCCTTTAATCCAGGGAGAATCCAGTGCATCCTCTATGGCAACCCTTATTCTCTCCTTTCCAACCCCCATACCTATCCCAACACCCAGCTCTCCACTAACATTAACATTTATCAAATTTTTCAGAAATATTCTCTTGAAATCAAGAACTATATGCTTCATGACCTCAGCGGAGATGCTCATGGCCACATTTATGGGTACATGGGAATAATGTTTCACAAGTCCATCATTGTCAAGGACAAAATACATATCATAATATCTCTCAATATCTTTCACAGCTTCCTCTGCTCTAATTCTCCTCTCTTTATTCTCGGAGGAGAAGGGAAGCGTGAAAATTCCAATGAGCTTGGATTTGCCTTTTCTTGCCTTACCGATGAGTTTTGCAGCTCCAGTACCTACGATCCCTCCAAGACCTGCAACCACAAATAAATAGGGGGAGGAGAGACGATTTATCCATGGAAAAGCTTGCGAAATCAGCCTTGGAGATACATCCTCATAGGCCTTAATCAATCTTCCATCCACATTCAAATCTCCATGCTTGTCGTTTATACGAAGAATATCCACACCTATTTCTTGTGCAATATAGGAGGCAAATCGTGAACCTGCACCACCGCATCCTATAAGCTTTATTACTTCCACAATGAGAAATATACTTATGATTATTAAAATTTTATATTTTCCTGCCGAAAACCATGAAACCTGTATGAGCCACCTCCACATTATCCGGGCGAGTTCCCACCTCACCTACCACAATGTTCCTTTTTATTATTTCACATGCTTCCATGTCCACAAAATATTTTTTCATTTCCCGATACACCCTCTCCAGCTGATTATAAGTAGGGATATATGCAGCAAAACATCCAGAGGTTTTGAGAGCTTCATAGGCCATCTCCACGGCGTTCCAGGGATCCGGAATGTCTACAACAAATGCATCCACATCTCTCTCCTCAACATCTTTGCGAACATCTCCTATTTTTAAAACCCAATTTTCTGAGAATTGGCATCTTCCAACATTCTTTTTTGCAAATTCTGCAAAATCTTTTCTAAGCTCATAAGTGTAGACTTTTCCATTGGGAGAGGTGAAGTAAAGGAGAGCGGTGGTTAGAGAACCTGAGCCCGCGCCTCCTTCCACAACTCTATATCCTGAGCGAATGCCACATCTTGCAATGATATAGGCGGCGTCCTTAATATTTATTATCTGTGCCTTTCTTTTTAGTGTGCTCATATAATCGTAAAGATTTGCCCGTAAAACATGGTATCTCTTTAACCCCAGTTGCAGTTCTCCCTCTCTAAGTCCTCTCACTACTGCAAAATCTCCTATCTTATGCATCTCTCCAACTTTCTCTGCAAGGTACCTCCTCTTTCTGTCCATAAGAACAAACATAATGAGAAAGATGCATCCTCCTTTAAAATCATTTCCGTGGTAACTGGATGTTGAAAACTGATCCTCTGGGAATGTTATCCTCCACCCATATTCTTCCTCCATTTGCCTCCACGAGATATTTTGCGGTAGCAAGACCAAGTCCCATTCCAAATTTCCTTTTATCACTTCTGAACCTTTCGAATATTACCTCCTTGTATTCGTCAGGTATTCCAGGTCCCTGATCCCTTATCTTTATGAGAATGGAATCTTCCAGTTCTTCCGTTTCTATTACCACCTCTCCACCCTCTGGAGAATATTTTATGGCGTTATGAAGAATGTTTATGAAAGCTTCAACTATTACAGGATCCACATATATCCAGGCATCTCCATAGCTCTTTACCATCCTTATCTTTTTCTTTTCCAAATCCATCTTTAAGGCCTCAATAGCTCTGTGAATTATGGAACTCACTTGAAGTCTCTCTCTTTTTCGATGTTCTTCTGGACTTTTTATGAAAAGTGAGCTTCTAGCAATTAAATTTTTCATACTATCCAAGATTTTTTTGAGCTCGCCAATGTACCTGGGATCATAATCCTCCTCTAAAAGCTCCAGATACCCGCTCATCATAAAAAGGTAGTTCTTTATGTCATGAATTATAAGGTCAGAAAAGGCTATCATCTCCTCGATCTTCTTCTCCTGCTCTCTGTTCGCTTTCCTAAGAAAATACTCTTTCATTTTTATGTCAGAGATGTCAACTCCCAGGATAAGGGTCTCATCATCCATCCTTATCTTTATCATCCTGTAAAGAGCCCCTCCTAAAAGAACATCAAAGTGATCCAGAAATTTAGAGGAATCAAGGATATATTCAACTATTGTGGCAGAACCTGAAAGAAGTTCATTTGCAATCCTATTCATGTTTGAAATCCTTCTTCCCTTAAAGGCTAAAGCAAATATGCTTGCATCACCAAAAAAATAATCAAAATATTTCATACAGGATTAAATAGATACTCATTATTTAAATCTTATGAGCCATTATCAAGTTTGATAATATTATTCATCCACCCTTTTCAAAAAATTTTAATTCTTTAAGAATATAGCGGAAGTATGCGGATAGAATGCAAATCTCTTGCTAAGAATATAAGGGAGCAGGCGAAGAGAGAGGCAAAGGGCAAGAAACTCTACCTGCACAATATAGTGGTTGGCGAAGATGAAGCCTCACTTGTGTATGCCAAATCCAATCTTAAACTCCTTAGAAAAATGGGCTTTGATGGAAAAATCCATCATCTGGAGGAGGATGAAAAAATTCTTTTGGGGTTGATAGACTCTCTAAATGAGGATGAGAGAGTACATGGCATAATGGTGAATTTTCCTTTGCCAAAAAATATAGATGCCATGAAGGTTCGTGAACGAATTTTGCCAATCAAGGATGTGGATGGGATAAATCCCCTTAATTATGGAAAGCTTCTTCTCGGTCAGGAGATTCTCGTGCCAAACACTCCAAGGGCTGTGATTCGCATACTGGAAACCATAACCAATCTGGGTGGGAAGGATGTTCTCATAATTAACAGAACTCCTGTGGTTGGCAAACCTCTATCTCTTCTATTGCTTAATAGAGATGCCACTCCAACCATTGCGCATTCAAAAACTATGAATCTGGAAGAGAAGGCGAGAAATGCGGATATAATTGTTGTGGCTGTGGGTAAACCCGGATTTTTGAGGGAGGATATGGTAAAGGAAGGGGCAATAGTCATTGATGTGGGAATAAATGTGGTGGATGGAAAAATCGTGGGAGATGCAGATTTTGAAAATATAGAGAAAAAAGCATACATCACGCCCGTTCCCGGCGGTGTGGGTACTGTGACAAATGCATGCCTGATAGAGAATCTTGTAAAGGCGGCAAAATTGCAGGGAGTAATATGAGGTGTATCCTTGAAATTTGGGGAGAGAATATACCCCTTGCATCGGGTGAGGTGAGAGGAATACTGGAAGGGGAAGGCATGGATTTTGAGTTCCTTGCCGTGGATTATCCTGTTGTTATGGTGGAGACAGAATCTTGCGATCCCCTGAGAAGGGCGGGGCTTCTGAGGAGGATATCAAGGTATATTTATTCGGGCTCTGAAATTCCGAATTTGAAGATGCATTTTGATAACTATGCAATCCGTGTTAGGAGAAGAGAGAAAAATTCTGAGCTGAAGGATGTGGAAAAGACGCTTGCGAGAGGAATAGAAGGGAAGGTGAATCTCAGCAATCCTAAAAATGTGCTTCGTGTTTATATTGGGGATAATATCTACATTGGCCTGGAGCTCTTCACCTTGGAAAATTTTGAAAACAGAAGGGCAAAAAATCTTCCAGTTTCTTATCCAATAACCATGCATCCCCGACTTGCCAGAGCTATGGTGAATCTTGCAAGGGTGAAGAAAGGAGCGAGGATCCTGGATCCCTTTTGTGGTACTGGTACCATACTGATAGAGGCGGGCCTTGCCGGTATGAAGCCCTACGGTTCAGACATAGATGAGAGAATGCTTAGGGCCTCGGAAATTAATCTGAAAAAATTTGGAATTGAGGCGTATCTTCAACTCATAGATGTTGGGGATATAGAGGGAGAATACGATGCCATAGTTACAGATCCACCCTATGGGCGTTCCTCCTCAACGGGAGGTGAGAGAATATATGCCCTCTAC
>JAGGTO010000129.1 GCA_021163705.1 Thermoplasmata archaeon
CAAACATAATATTCGATGCCAAGAAAACTGGTGCACTTATGATTGGTGGAGGAATTTCAAAGCATCACACCATCTGGTGGAATCAATTTCGCGAAGGTTTAGATTACGCGGTATATATCACAACAGCGGTAGAATGGGACGGCTCCTTAAGTGGTGCGAGAGTGCGGGAAGCTGTCTCCTGGGGAAAGGTGAGAGAGGATGCAAAATACATAACTGTGGAGGGAGATGCCACAGTTCTTCTTCCCTTGCTGATCGCCAGTGTTCTGGAGAAGCTACAGGTTTGATGTGAGAAGGAGAATTAAGAGAATAATAAATGCTATGTTCCCAATGGATAGCATGAGCCAGTTAACCCTCATGGCATATTTTTTTCTTTTTCTCCCTTTATATTCCATCTTGTATGTAGAATACTCTATTTCGTTTGGCTGAGGACTGAGTATCATACCCCTGTAGGGATTTCCACTCCCATAAGAGGATATCCCTGATAATGCATACGATAATCCAAAATAAAAAAGACTGAGCAGAAAGGCAATACCAATATCCACGCATATTCCCAGATAGAGGAGAAACACTGCAATGGCAATCCATACGATGTTTATAATCGCAGCCTTTCTCTGTTTGATTTTCATCGATCTCACCCATAAAGATTAGTAAAGCTTAATTTGATTATACTTTCATTAGCACTATACAAATATAGATAACATAAAATTAATATATATTCTTAACGCTCTCCCTTGTATAGAATCTCTCTCTCACAGAATTGAGAAAAGGGTGATGAAAAATGAGTGAAAAAGGAGGATTCTGGGATAGATACTTCACCGGCTGGGAAGAAAGAATGATTGTAAGGGGAGTTGCTGCCCTTATATTTATTTCAATTGTAGGAATTTATATACTCTTCTTTGCACCCTCCCCACAATCAGAGGAAAATAATATTGTTGTGATTGTTCATAATCAGACTAACAGAACCTGGAATGTTACGGTGATAATAGTACACAAGCAGTTTGGACCTCTCTATAACCATACCCTGCTTAATATGGGCTCAAAAATTATAACTTCAAATCAAACTGTGAAATTTCACGGTAGTGCGGATGCTTTCAATTCTCCAGCTGAGATTCGAGTGAGGTATGATAACACCACGCTTACAAAAGAAATAACAATAGAAAAGAGTAAGCAGGTTTTTGATTTTACCTTAAAATAAAAATTTTTGAAAAGGAGAAAGCGTAAGTTCTGAACAGAACATAAGCCTCCAATATTATAACATATACAACATTTTGTGAAAAATTTAATATAAGAGCACCTCATTCCTTGAATATGGAGACTGTTGTTCTTGCTGTGGGTGGCAACGCGCTTCTTCGTCCGGGTGATAGGGGCACGGCTGAGGAGCAGATGCTTCGCGCTCGAGAAACTGCCGAGAATATTTATCCTCTATTTAAAAAATTTAAGATTGTGGTGACCCATGGTAATGGTCCGCAGGTGGGTGCTATTCTTTTGCAGAATGAGAACTCTAAAAACATTGTGCCCCCTATGCCTCTTGATATATGTGGTGCAATGTCACAGGGGGAGATAGGTTATATGCTTACGCAGAGTTTTCACAATGTTCTTGAGGAGAAGAGAATAGATAAGAGAATAGTTGTTATTCTTACAAGAGTTCTTGTGGATAAAAATGATCCTGCTTTTAAAAATCCCACGAAACCCATTGGGCCGTTTTACAGTGAGGAAGAGGCAAAGAAACTTGCAAAGGAGAAGGGCTGGCATGTGATAGAGGATTCTGGCAGGGGATGGAGAAGGGTGGTTCCATCTCCTGAGCCAATTGAGATTGTTGAAAAGAGGGCCATAAGATCACTGATAGATGAGGGCTTTGTGGTAATTGCTGTTGGAGGTGGTGGAATCCCTGTAATAAAAGAGGATGGAAATTTTGTGGGTGTAGAAGGAGTTATAGATAAGGATCTGGCTTCTGCTACCCTTGGTAAGGACATATCGGCGGATAGACTCATAATTCTCACAAGCGTGGATAGGGTATATCTAAATTTTGGAAAAACTAATCAGAGAGCTATAGAGAAGATGAGCGTTGAAGAAGCGAGGAAATATATGAAAGAAGGGCATTTCAAGAAAGGAAGCATGTATCCCAAGATTTTGGCATCCATAAGATTTCTGGAGCATGGTGGAAAGGAGGTGCTCATAACCTCTCCGGAAAAAATTCAGGAGGCCCTGGATGGGGAAAATGGTACCATAATATATCCCGAGTAAATCGAAAGTTTTATGAAACATTCCATATTACACCATCATAGATATCCCATAGCGGGGTGGGGTAGCCAGGAAACACGGCCCACCTAAAGTGGGCGTGCTCGCACTGGCGTGCTCGTCCCGCCGGGCTCAAACACAAATAGCGGGGTGGGGTAGCCAGGAAATCCCGCCGGGCTCATAAAGCCCTGATAGGAGGCTTTACCCCCAACGGGGCTTGCGAGACCCGGAGATCGGTGGTTCAAATCCACCCCCCGCTACTCATTGCATAAGTTTTATATTCCTCCTTTTAATGGAGAATGAATGGTGAGGAAAATGAATCCAACTGCCAGGACAATAGGGTTATTTGCGCTTCTAACGCTTCTTCTTGTGGGAGTGGGGTATCTTATAGGCTTGATTTACGGTGGAACATACTATTCTATGTTTCTATTTCTCATCCTGGCCTTTCTCATCAATATTTTTGCCTACTTTTATAGCTCCAGGATAGTTTTGTGGAGCTACAGGGCCAGGATAATTGATGAGGAGGATAATCCTAGACTCTACAGTATCGTAAAGAAGGTTGCCTTCAATGCAGGACTTCCAATGCCTAAGGTGGCAATAGTTCCTCTTGGAGTTCCAAATGCATTTGCCACTGGTAGAAATCCCAAAAATGCTGTGATTTGTGTCACAGAAGGACTTTTGAGATTACTGAACGATGATGAACTAGAGGGAGTTATTGGCCATGAGATGGGGCATATCAAGGACAGGGATATTCTTATAATGACCATTGCAGCCACGATAGCTGGAGGTCTATCATTCATGGCAAGAGCCTATTTGTGGAGAAGTATTTTCTCAAGGGATAGGGAAAATTCATGGCTAATTTATATAATTGTGGCCCTTGCTGCCTTTGCAGCATTGTTACTTCAGCTTGCAATATCCAGGCAGAGAGAGTTCAAGGCAGATGAGCAGAGTGCCAGGATAACAAAGAAACCTCTGGCCCTGGCTTCGGCTCTAAGAAAGATAGAATACTATGTGAGAAGAAAACCTCTTAGAGAGGGAAATCCATCCACAGCTTCATTATTTATAGTAAATCCTTTCAGAGGAGACTCTCTCATAAAACTATTCTCAACGCATCCTCCAACAGAGGAGAGAATAAAAAGATTGGAAGAGATGGCAAGAAGCTATTCCTATATTTAAATAAGGGAGACCTCCTCCACAACCACGCCCTGAACACCCTTTATTTTACTAAGTTCTTCTTCAATTTTATCGGTAATGCCACCCTCATCCTTGACAATTATTTTCACTACGAGAGCCTTCAATCCAAAGGCTATGGGCTGGAGGTCAAACTCTGCAATTTTTCCTATATCGCCAACTCTATTTTTTACCTCTTCCTTCATTTTTTCGAAATTTACATCCACACCCGAAGGCATTATTTTGTATGTTACAAGTACATCTCCCATTCACATCACCTCACGGACCTTCAAATCCACAATTTGGACATTTGTAGGGTATGCTCTGTTCACGACAGTGGACGCATCTTGCAATTAATGCACCGCAGTTGGGACATCGGAATATGACATATCCTTCTTCCACAAGTCCTCTACCGCAGGATGTGCAAAATTCCAGTGTTTCTTCCTCCATCTTAGCACACATAATTGGGGTTATTGTGGTTTCATTTAAAAATGTTGCGGGAAATTGGAAGAGAAAAA
>JAGGTO010000108.1 GCA_021163705.1 Thermoplasmata archaeon
CGCACTCAACTGCCCCAATTTGGTATTCGCGTTCATCAGCGTGGGCGAATTTGGGATGAAATATCTCTTCACCATCATTTCATAAAAATCACGGGCTAAGGATTCCATCACATCCCATTTTTCATTGAGTATTCTTATAAACTCTGAGAAATCTACTCTCATTTTTCCTCCGCTATTAAGTCTTCTGAAGGCTCTCCTGAGCATCTCTAACTCATATATGCTCAAATTTGTTTTGCCTGAAAACTCCATGCTCCTTCTCTTCTGTTTGCCATTCACATCATAAACCTCTTCGAAGTAAAGGGCATCCACGAGAGCCATATATCTTGCAACTCTCCAGAACATTTCACGGGGAGTTTCTATGATTTTTCCTTCCTCATTTTTGAGAAGATAGCGAGCTTCAAGAACCTTTATGGCATTTATGCTCAGCTTTAAATCATCTTCAACTCCCATTATTTTTTTTGCCTCTCTTATTTTTTTCCTGTTCTCTCGATAAACGATATACGCCCTGGCAGTGTTCACATATTTTCTCTCCATCAAAACTTCTTCCACAACATCCTGTATCTGCTCAACCGATGGTACATCGTACTTCTTTATTCTCTCTTCCACAATTTTTGCAAGCTCCTCTGCCACCTTCTCAGGATCCTCCACCTCTCTAGTCTCCAGAAATGCCTTTTTTATAGCATTCGCTATCTTCTTACGATCATAGAGTACATAATCGCCACTCCTTTTTCTCACAAGACTTGGCATCAGTTGATATATGAGCCGATGAAATAAAAATTTATCTATGAGTAATAATACTCTCCCTTTGCCTTCTGTTCTCTATCTGCATAGCTCCCAGGTGTGTTAATTCTAGGTCTTCGGGTATCCTTATCCCTTCTAAATGTTATGCCAACATCCTTGAGGAATAGATTCATCCCTTCCCTCATGGAAAATGGACCTTTACCTATTCCATGTATCCCAGGCTTCCCCCTAAATACCATCACGTCATCCGAGATTATGTCTATGAAGTAGACATCGTGGTCCACCACAATCGCACTTTTTCCCGTATTCTCCATCACCCTTCTTATGACCTTGGCAGCGATCATCCTCTGATTACTGTCAAGATAGGCTGATGGCTCATCTATCAAGTATAAATCCGCATCCAATCCTAAACATAGGGCAATGGCTAAACGCTGCATCTCCCCTCCAGATAAAGACTGGACATCTTTATGGAGAAGATATTTTATTCCAAGAGGATGCATTACCTCAGCCTTGAAAAATCCATTATTGAGCCTATCTTTAAGGGATAATATTAGTAATTCCTCAACTGTACCATCAAATTCTGGCTTGATGTATTGGGGCTTGTAGCTAACCTTAATGCTCTCATCAATATTGCCCTTATCGGGCTTTAACACTCCTGCCAGTATCTTTACAAATGTTGTCTTGCCTGTGGCATTTGGACCCACAACCCCAACAACCTCCCCTATTTTTATCTCTCCAGGATAAATTTCCAACAGGAAATCACGATACTTTTTCTCCATATAAGGCCATTTTATGAGTGTGGGCAGCTCCATCCTTTTCTTGGGCGGATGCTCGATGAACTCAATCTTCCACTCTCTGAACCTTATGTTTTCCTCTCTTAAATATCCTTCCAGATATGCATTTATGGCATTTCTTGTGGCCCTTATCTGTGAAACTATTCCATATGCTCCCTCACTTCCATATAGAATGTGAATCACATCAGTAAGAAAATCCAGTATGGCCAGGTCATGCTCCACAACAAAAACCATGTTTTTCTTTGAGAGCTCACGAATGATGGATGCAATTTTTAATCTCTGGAATATATCCAGATAAGAGGATGGTTCATCAAAGAAATAAACATCTGCATCTTTGAGCAATGTGGCTGCAATAGCAATGCTCTGCAACTCACCCCCGCTAAGATTTGCCACCTCTCTGTTTAATGTATTTTCAATTCCTAATAGCGAGGAGATCTCATCAATATTTCCCTTCTCATCAACCTTAGCTAGGAGATCTTTAACCTTGCCTTTAAAAACCCTCGGTATCTTATCCACATACTGGGGCTTTAATGCAGTCTTTATATCCCCATCCCTTAACCTGGAAAAATACTCAGCCATAACGCTCCCTGCAAAATGCTCAATCACCTCATCCCATTTAACCTCTCTTTCATAATTTCCCAGATTGGGAATAATATTTCCCGAAAGAATATTCAGCGCTGTTGTTTTGCCTACGCCATTGGGTCCTAAAAGACCCACAACTTTATCTTTTTGGGCCATGGGCAAACGATATAACCTAAATCCATTCTCACCGTACTGATGCACCAGATCCTCCTTTAACTCTTCCGGTAGCCCAATGATCTTTATGGCATCGAAAGGACATTTGTGAACACAGATACCACATCCCTCACATAGCTCCTCTATTATTCTGGGGTATCCCTTCTCCGTTATAACCACCGTATCTATTCCCATTCTCACAGGGGGACAATAGGTGCGGCATTCGTAATTGCATTTTTTAAACTGGCATCTATCATAAATGACAACTGCAATATGCATAAAATCACCTAACTGTGCATCCAGATATCGTCGGGCAACTCATTATATATATTGTCTATTTCCTCCTCCTTCTCCTCTGTAGTTTCCCTATTTGCAAGCTCCATTATCCTTTCCTTATTTAAAAGCCAGTAGTGAATTCGCCATTCTCTTCCATCCCATAAGGTTGTCTCCTCTCTCTCAGTTTTCAGGATTCCCAGATCTTCGAGAATGTAAAAAGTATCTCTATCTTCAGGCTCCAACATATTATCTATTATTCTATTTCCATACCCGAAAAAGTTGAGAACATGCTCTGCAGTCATCTTTGCCTCCTCTAAACTAAGCTTTCGTCGGGGTCTACTTAACCCGTTTTGTATAGCCCTCGCAAGGAGATTAACGGTGATTACCAGCTCCGGACTTTCTATCTCTATGTATTCTGTTATCACTTCGAACTCACTCCCTGATGCAACTTTATATTACTCAACCGTGATATTTAAACATTTCGTAGCAATGAGGGGGATGAAAATTCTCCTTTTAAATTTTTCCTGACAATATTTAACAGGGTGTCCAGGAAAAATTTATAATATTTCCCTTTCTTAAGGATGTGGTGAGGATATGAATGTCGCCGTCATAGGCATGCAGTTTGGTGACGAGGGCAAGGGAAAAATCGTGGATTATCTTGCCTCCGATTTTGATATCATTGCCCGCTATTGTGGTGGTAGCAATGCTGGGCATACTGTTGTTATAGAAAATAAAAAATTCAAGCTTCACCTGGTTCCTAGTGGTGCTTTGAGAGGGAAGATTGGTGTTCTGGGTAACGGAATGGTTATAGACCTGCAGGTTTTGAGGGAAGAGCTCAGAGAGCTTAAAGATGCAGGTTTTGAGCCAAAAATAATAATAAGCTCAAGAGCACATGTTGTAACTCCACTTCATAAAGAGATGGAAGCACTGGAGGAGAAAGTAAGAAACATAGGAACTACGAGAAGAGGGATAGGACCAGCCTATGAAACCAAGGTGAAAAGAGTTGGGATTAGAATAATAGATCTTTTCAATCAAGATGCCCTTACAAAAAAGCTCAGGCTTATCTCAACTCTTTGGCATTTAGACAAAAGTAATGAGGAGATAGAGAATATCGCCAAGGAATTATCCTCACTGGGCAAAGAATTCAAAGAGAATGTGAAAGATACGGAGCTCTGGCTCAATCAGGCAATTTCTGCGGGGAAGAGTGTTCTATTTGAAGGTGCTCAGGGAACCATGCTAGATGTTGATTTTGGCACATATCCATTTGTGACATCTTCCAACACAAATTCTCTGGGACTTTTCCCGGGATTGGGTATCCCTCCAAAATATCTTGATAAGGTTATTGGAGTGGCCAAGGCCTATACCACAAGGGTGGGAGAGGGACCATTTCCCACCGAGATACATGGAGAACTGGCAGATATGCTGAGAAATAAGGGAAATGAGTATGGAGCAACAACAGGAAGACCACGGAGAATAGGATGGCTCGATTTGCCAGTATTGAGATACTCAAAATTGATAAATGGCATTGAGGAAATAGCAATCACGAAAATAGATGTTTTGCAGAATCTAAGGGAAATACAGGTGGGTGTGAAGTATAGCTGCAAAGGAGAGAGCTTTGAGTATCCTCCTCCATTTCTTGAGAGCTGTAAACCAGTTTACGAATCCTTAGATGGCTGGAGCTCTATGGATGATGAGGAATTCCAAAGATATCTACGCTTCATAGAAGAGAATATCTCTGTTAAAATAAAAATTGTCTCCTACGGTGCCGAAAGGGAGAAAACTATGAGGTTGTGAACTCCATATTTTCTATTTCATCCACCACCTTTCTCATCTCTGCTGCTTTTTCTTCTATTTCTCTAAAAACTGTTTGCAAGTGCTTCAGTATCTTTTTTACCTCAGGAGTTGCCTTTGCTCCGGCGGTGGATGCCTCCACCAAACCCTCCTGCTCTAAAAGTCTCAGAGAATATCTTATTTTATGCTCGGGCATGTTGAGCAATTGCGAGAGCTTTATTATTCCCACTGGTTGATGCAAGATCACATATTTAAGGACTATTAAATGCCTGCCTACCAGCTCCATTTCTGCCTCCAGTTTTGATGTTAGCAAACTTATCCCTCCTTATTTCTATAAGGATTGTTAAAAGATGATTGAATAAATATTTTTTCACTCCTCAGGGAGCGTAAGTTATATATTATGCATAGGTATTAAGCGGCCTATGAAAGCTTCAGTATATGCAGCGATAGTCACAGTAATCATAATCGTGGCCGCGGCAGGAGTTTACTGGTGGACCACCTCAAGTTATGGGGAAAAGAATACAAAGATCGTGAAAGAGGGAGAGGAAATCTCTGTCAGATATTACGGTTATATATACTATGGAGGGGAGAGGAGGGTATTTGATACTAACATAAGAAGTGTAGCGGAGGATAATCAGACATATCCAAAAACACTGACTTTTCAGTGGCCAAACAGTTTTCATCCTCTTAATTTCACGGTGGGAGATGGCACAATGATTAAAGGATTTGATCTCGGTGTTAGGGGAATGAAGGAGGGAGAGACTAAGACCATAATAGTACCTCCAGATCTTGGATATGTCTTCTCCTGGAAGCAGGTGAAAAACTATTCCCTTGAGGAAGAGGTACCTCAGGTGGAGAATCTTACCCTGGAGGAATTTCAAAAGAGAACGGGAGAGCAGAATCCCGGTGACAATACTGTCTACAGGGATAAAAGATATGGATGGAGTGTTCTTGTTCTTGCGGTGAATCCCTCAGAGGATAGAGTTACAATTCTCAATAATCCAAGCGAAGGAGAGAGTTATACACCATACAAGAATGTGAGCGATTTCAAGGTGTATGTGGAGAGCATAAAGAATGGGATAATCCATCTGAGATATGTGATTGAAAAACTCCCGATTCTTTTACCCGATGGAGGTATAATAGACAAGGTGTGGGATGGACATTTCAGAATAAATTACAATAAGGAAGTTGCCGGAAAAACTCTCTACTTTGTGGTTACTGTGATAAGCATCAAATCCTCCGAATGAATTTTTTAAAATTTTCCATGGCTATTTTCTTTTTCATAGGGTAACTTTTTATTTTTGCTCGAAGTGCTATAACATCTCCATGGGTAGCCAGAGCCAATCTTCCTAAATAAGCTTCTTGTTTATCAAATCTCAAATATAGATTTCCATGGGAGTCCACAATCTCATCCAGAATTGGCAAGATCTCCTCCACAACACCAAATTCCTTCATTCTCCTCCAGAAATTTTCTATCTCTTTTTTTCTTTTTATTACGAGCTCTATTATTATTATTTCGTTTCCATAATAACCCTTCTCTCTCTTTATTTCAAAATCGTTTCTTCCCGTTACGAATTCCATGGCCCTCATGACCTTTTCGAGATCTTCTGTAGCATGGGCAATGCATCTGAAATTCACACTATGTATCATGGAGGTAAATAGAAGAACCCAAATATATGTTTGTCTATAGGGATTGTATGAATCACATAGATCCCATAGAGGAATACCAGAACATTGTGAACTCACTTCAGAAGCTTGGATTATCCCTCTATGAAACCAGGGCTTTTCTTGCACTCCTTCTCTTAAGAGTTGGCTCGGCGGAGGTTATAGCGGAGAATGCAAAGATACCGAGAACATCAGCATACAAGGTGCTGGAAAGCCTTGAAAAAAAAGGGTTTGTGATATCTTCCAAGGGTCGTCCAAAGATGTATAAACCTGAGAATCTCAAAATTCTCAAGGAGAGAATCATAGAGGAGATTGAGGAACTTTTTGAAAAACTTGAATTCGTGGAGGATATATTCTCCGATAAGGGAGAGCCACAGCTCGTTTATACCATCTACGGCAAGGAGAAGGTTATGAAAAAGATTGCAGAGATGATAGATTCTGCGGAGAGGGAAATAATAATATCAACTCCCAAGATCTCTGAAATAAGGCAATTTTTGAAAAAGAATATTGAAAGAGCGCTGAAGAGAGGAGTGAGAATAGTTGTGGTAACACTTCCCTCCCAAAAGGCTCCAGATAATGTGATAGTTTATCGTCGCCAGGGGTTGATTGCTACAGATATTGTGTGTGATGATAAGAAAGCATTATTGGCAGCTCCTGAGCTCAATGCATGCGGTTATACTGACAATCCTGCGCTTGCAAAACACCTTACCCATTTCATATGGATCCTCATAGAGAAGGAGTGATTGGCAGGGGTGTATAGAAAAGTCTAAATATTGCAAATTATATTTTTGCCTGTGGGGCTAAAAATTTTGATTGTGGATGATAACGAAGAACTGTTAAAGCTCTACAGTATTTTTTTGAGAAGGTATGATGTAATCGTCGCTAAAAATGGTAAAGAGGGTGTAGAATTATACTTAAAGGAAAAACCTGATCTTGTGATTATGGATATAAAAATGCCCGAGATGGATGGTGTGGAGGCCACAAGAAAAATAAAGGAAATAGATAAAGATGCAAAGATAATTGGTGCCACAGCCTATCACGATAAATATGTGGATGCCATGCTTGAAGCTGGAGCTTTAGAGGTTTTGAAAAAACCATTTAAATATCGAGAGCTTTTGGACATCATTCAGAAGTATACATGAGTTTTCCATTCACAATGGTCATTTTTATCTTGATCTTATTAACTCCTTCTCTCACTCTCTCTGGATCATCACTTAACACAACCAGATCAGCCAGATAACCCTCCTTAATCTCTCCCAGCAGTGAATTCATATATTTTGACCCCTCCGTATACGCTTTAAAAGCTTCGTGCACCTCTATTCTCTGTTGTGGATACCGAGAATTCACAGCAAAATAAATACCAAACAGGGGATCCATAGGCATACAGTCAGAGCCAAAGAGAAGCTTTGCTCCAGAATCAATAAGCTTTCTGTATGGATTGTTTCTCTCAAGCCATTCTTCTCCCAGTTTGGTGTAATATAGACCTCCCTTTGCATTCCATTTGAGAAAATTAGGTTGCATGCTCAACTCCATTTTTCCCAGAGGATTTAACTGTTCCTCTCTTACAAGCTCCACATGCTCAATTCTGTTTCCTGGATATTCTCTATACGCTTTTAACACCTCATCTATGGCCGTGTCTCCAATGGCATGGGTCATCACCTTGATTCCCCTGGAATTCGCATCCTTTAGTATGTTTTTCAGTTTTTTGGCTCTTAGGAGAGGCTTAACTACCTTGCCATCAATGTACCTTGTGGCAGCAGTTTCTGCACCTATGGAACCATCTGCAAATAATTTGAGAGCACCTATTCGGAGATATGAATTACCATAACCACTGTACAATCCAAGCTTTTTTATGATTTGATATGCACTTCCATAAAAACTTGCAAATATCCTTATTTTAAGCTCTCCTCTTCTATGCATCTCCATATATTTCTTCAGAGTATCAATATTTGCAAAATCATGCACACATGTTATTCCCTTGCTCAAAGCATAATTCTGGGCATATTCAAAATTCAAGCTGTCTCCGATCTTAAGCCTCTTAAGTATTTTCTCAAGCAAATTCTCCTTAAGAACTCCCTCATCATTCCACACATCCATTTTTTTAAGCATTGCCGTATTTGCAACTCCAACATGCCCATCTTCTCTTATTAATAACACGGGCTTGGAACATACATCATCGAGTTCCTCCCTCGTTATATATCTTTTCTCCTCCCAAAAACTCTCATCCCATCCCCTGCCTATTATTATTTTCCTCTTTTCGCACTCCCTTTCCGCCATATTAAAGACTTCTCTTCTGCTCTTACCTGTTAAATCAAGATATTCATGCATTATTGCTATGTTAATCAAATGGGCGTGGGAATCACAGAATCCAGGCACAACATATCCTCCTCTCGCATCTATTTTTCTAGCTGCTGAAGGGGGATTGTCTTTCCCCAATTTACTAATTTTATCTCCCTCTATCAATAGCCACTCATAGTCCTCTTTACCTATTACAGCATTGTAAATAAGAAGGCTCATAAAGAGAGAAATTGCAAAGGAAGATAAATCACTTACGCTTCACATGCTCCAAGAACCATTTTGAAATCTCCTCTAACCTTACTTCCCGGTGCTTTGGCTTACCACTTCTGGAGAGATCATGGTTTTCCTCGGGAAATAGTACCATTTTCACCTCTTTTTTCTGCATTTTCAGCGCGTAAAAGAGTTGGTATGCCTGCTCCACAGGACATCTATAATCTTCTTCGCTATGAATGATAAGAAGAGGGGTCTTCACATTTCTTGCATACTTCAGTGGAGATTTTTCCCAGTAATCTAAAAGGGCATCCCACAGATTTTTGCCTGAGCCTATTTGATCCTCTGCAAACCAGGGGCCTATGTCACTAGTACCCCAGAAAGATATCTGGTTACTTATGCTCCTTTGCGTTACTGCTGCCCTGAAACGGGAGGTATGACCCACTATCCAGTTAGTCATGAATCCACCATATGAGCCACCAGTTACAAAGAGATTTTCTGTATCTACTGGATAATTCTTAATAACATAATCCATTGCTTCCATTAAATCTTGATACTCCCTTTCCCCATATTTTCCCTGGATCCTCACAGCAAATTTCTCAGAGTATCCAGCACTACCTCTTGGATTTGTAAATACTACCCCAAAACCTAGAGAGTTTAAATAATGGAACTCGAACATGAAACCATAACCATATGCTGTTTTTGGGCCTCCATGGATCTCCAGTATGAGTGGATATCTCTCACCCTCTCCCGGGATAATCCATCCATCTATACTCTCCCCATCTGAAGACTTGAATGTGAATTCTTCGGGTTCTTTTAACCCTCTGTTTTTAAGAAAACGATTTAGATTGGTTAATCTTCTTTCCTTATTCCCCCTTCTCACAAATAACTCTGGTGGGTGTATTGCATCCTGCGCTGTAAATGCAAGGATACCATTGGCATAGGTGAAAGATTCTACACTCCTTTTTCCACCCAGATACTTCGTGCATTTTCCATCAGCATACAGATAAATGGGAGCACATCCTCCTTCCGTTACAACAAATAAAATCTCCTTATTGGAGATCCACTGAAAATCATTGCCTGGAGAAAAGCGAACATCTGAATTGAGCGCATTTCCAAAGGGTAAGTCTAGTTCACAGGCCCTTGTATAATCTCCCCCTTCTATATCTATGAAATGCAGTTTACTGTGCTCCAACAAGCTCTTTTCCCTGAATTTGAGAAATACTGCGATTCTTTTTTTATCTGGAGATATTCTCAGGGCTGCAATATTTGCCTCTCTCTTGGATATCTTCTTACTTCTCCCATCTCTCCATATGTATAAGTTGTGCATATATGGTCTTGTCTCATCCTCTGATGTTGCATAGGCCACCAGACCATCTTTTACATCATAGGCAACAACATCAAAATCTCCATCTGTAAGCTTCTCCACCTTCCCTCCATTCAACGGTACCCTGTAGAGATGCATTCTGGCATTGTAAATGAAGCCCTTTCCATTGAAATAAAAAGGTATGTGTGTAATTCTTTTCACATCATCCTTCTCTTTCTTTATATCTGGAGCGAGAAAATATACATACTCCCCATCCACTCGATGATCCGCAATCTTTTCTCTCTCTAAAATTATTTTGGACTCTCCTCCCTCCAGGGAAATTCTCCTTAGCTGTATCTTCTTATCTCTTGAGCTCAAATATACGATGTATCTCTCATCTTTTGTGAACCTTGGACCACTATCCTTCTCACCAGAGGTGAATTCCCTTATTCCATTTCTCCATAGATATATTCGGGAGAGATAGTCATTCTTCTTTCTATCCATCCTGGCTACTGTGAATGCAATGAACTTCCCGGAGGGAGAGATCTGTGCATCTGATACTAATCTCAATCTATATAAGTCTCCTAATTCGAGCTTTTTCATATTCCATTGTATGTCAATACAAAAGATAAACTTTTCCCAACGAAGGGGGCTCCGCCCCCTTTCTAAACCCCCACGAAGGGGCACCTACGAAGGGACACCTACACAGCGCCTTTCCGAAGAGAAGGCTTGCTCACAACTCCGCTTCGCTCCGTTGTTCGTTTTCCCTCTCTACACCCTTCCCTTATTAGTTTTGGGGTAAAGCACCTTTTCCAAAGGGGCTTTGGGGCACCTACGCAACGCCTTCCCGAAGGGAAGGCTTGCTCGCAACTCTGCTTCGCTCCGTTACTCGTTTCCCCCTCTACCCTCTTCCCTTACGAAGGGGGCGATGCCCCCTCTCTACACCCCCAATTTTTCTTTCCGGGTAAAGCCGCTTTCTTTCTAAGAAAGGGGCTTTTGGGGTAAACGAGCATCACAAGATGCGAGCAAGCCTCGCTCTGCGAGGCGCTGGCCCTTTTTCAAAGGGGCTTTTGGGGTTGATAAGAACGAAGAAGGCACCCTTATTTTCTAAGGTTTTTCATATTTACTATGTGACAAAACATATTTTGGGAAAAATTTTATATAGCATCCTTACTATTTCTTAGTAGGTGAGCACAATGAATAAATGGGGTATTGCTGTGATAATAATTGTAGTGATTGTCATTGTAGGTGCAGTGGGTGCCTGGTACGCAGTAAACCAAGGTAAAGAAGGTGGAGGAGGTGGTCCTGGACCAGCTCCCGCTAAACAGATAGTTATAGGGGTAACAGATAAAGTATCGGATCTGGATCCTGCAAACTCATATGACTTTTTCACATGGGAAATACACCAGAATACAATGGATGGTCTGGTAAAGTACAAACTGGGAACGACTGAGATAGAGCCAGCGATAGCCAAGAGCTGGGAAGTGAACGAGGATGCCACTGTATGGACCTTCCATCTGAGGAATGATGTGAAGTTTGCAGATGGCACGCCTCTCAAGGCGGAGAATGTAGTGTGGAGCATAAAAAGGGTAATGAAGATCAATGGAGATCCTGCCTGGCTTGTGACAGATTTTGTTAAGGATGTCACCGCACCAGATGATTACACTGTGGTATTCACTCTCAAGCATTCAACAGCCTATTTCCTCTCTCTGCTATGCACACCTCCTTACTTCCCAGTGAGTCCAAAGTACAATCCCGATGAGATAGATCACGATCAGACAGCTGGTGGTGCAGGACCCTACAAGATAACAAACTGGGTGAGAGATCAGGAGATGGATCTGGAGATAAATCCCTATTACTATGGTTCAAAGCCCAAGACTGAGAAGATAGTTATAAGATTCTATCAGAGTGCCTCCACAATGAGGCTTGCACTTCAGAATGGTGAGATAAACATCGCTTGGAGAACATTAACTCCCACCGATATAAAGAGCCTCCAGGAGAGTGGAAAGTTTACAGTGGTTGAGGTACCAAGTGCCTATATAAGATATGCGTGTCTGCAGACCCAGGCACCTCCAACCAATAACAAGCTTGTGAGACAGGCACTGGCTGCAGCGGTGGATAGGAGCAAGATAGCATCCATAGTGTTCCAGGATACTGTTGAGCCCCTTTACACAATGATACCCATAGGAATGTGGTCCCATGAGGATGTCTTCAAGGATAAATATGGTGCAGGACCTAATCTGGAGTTGGCAAAGCAACTGTTGCAGCAGGCAGGTTACAGTGAGAGCAATAAGCTGGAGGTGCAGCTGTGGTACACACCTACCCATTATGGTGATACAGAGGCAGATCTGGCACAGATGCTTAAGGAACAGTGGGAGGCTACTGGAATGGTGGAAGTAACAATAAAGAGCGCTGAATGGGGAACATATCTTGATTATGCAAGAAATGCAGAGATGCAGATCTCTCTCTTTGGATGGTATCCGGATTATCTGGATCCTGATGACTATACAACCCCATTCCTTGAATCCCCGGCAAACAACTGGGCTGGCACAAGATACAACAACTCACATATGAACGAGATTTTACAGGAGGCGCAGAGTCTATCGGATCAGAGTAAAAGAGCGCAGCTTTACAAGGAAGCACAGCAGATACTGGCTGAGGATGTACCCTATATACCATTGATACAGGGCAAGCTGTATGTGGTCACAGATCCCAACATAAAGGGTGTGAACATAGGTCCAGATATGGTATTCCACTATGATCTTCTCTATTGGACTTCTTAATTTTTTCTCTTTTTTGAGGTGGGTTAATGGCTTCCAGAGGACTCGGTAGGTATATAGTGATTCGTGCCCTTCTCATAGTGCCCATGATACTTATCCTCTACACGGTGGTATTCATATTTCTTAGAGTTCTGCCAGGTAATCCCGTGATGGCTGTGGTAGGTGCTAAAAACATACCACCTGAGCAGTTAAAGGCACTGGAGCATATGGCTGGATTGGATAAACCCTATTGGGTTCAGTACTTTGATTATCTTGTTAAGTTGCTTCATGGTGATTTTGGAGTGACACTGGCATTTCCTATGGGCAAACCTGTTTGGGAGTATATAGCCCTTAGATTTCCTGCCACCCTGGAGCTAACAATATGGGGATTCTTTTTCAGCGTGTTATTTGGCATACTTACAGGTGTAACAGGGGCTATAAAAAAAGGTAGTAAGGTGGATACCTCCATGAGATTTTACAGTATATTCGTTTACACACTCTTCATTCCATGGTTTGGGATGATGCTTCAGTATTTATTTGGTGTGGTTTTGCATGCCCTTCCTACCTCTGGTCGTATAGATCCTGGATTACATCTTCACACAATCACAGGTCTCTATATACTGGATAGCATCATAACGGGAAACTGGTCTGCATTTGTAAGCTCCATTCGCCACATAATACTTCCGAGTTTAACACTTGGAATAGTGCTTAGTGGAGCTTATACGAGATTGGTGAGAAATAATATGGTGGATGTTCTCAGTCAAGATTTCATACGCTCATATCATGCCAGGGGAGTGACTGGGTGGAAGATAACATGGTATGCCCTAAAAAATGCGTTCATCCCAGTGATAACGCTTATGGGTCTGCAGTTTGCCATACTACTGGGAGGAGCTGTATTAACTGAGACAACATTCAGCTGGCCAGGAATGGGTACATTTCTAATGGAGAGAATAGATTACAGAGACTATTCTTCGATCCAAGGCACGGTTATATTCATAGCCATATTCATAGGAGTGATAAGCTTGATTGTGGATATCGTTTATGCGCTTCTAGATCCCCGTGTGAAATATTAGGTGATAGAATGGAGATTGTGGATAAAATATTTCAAGCACTCTTCAAAAGGATGCCTGGAAGATGGATGCTTATTTTGGGGATTGGCATCGTTCTGGTGGTTACATTGATGGCATTGCTTGCGCCTGTGATTGCACCCTATGATCCTACAACATCCAGCGTGGATACATTTCAGCCACCCAGCTGGAAGCATCCCATGGGCACAAATAGATTAGGACAGGACATGCTCTCTCGGATAATGTGGGGTGGACGCATTGTACTATTTGTCGTTCTTCTTGCCACTCTTATATCCATGAGCGTGGGCATACCGTTGGGCCTGGCCTCCGGTTATTATGGAGGTGTACTTGACAGGATACTAAGCATAGTTATGGATAGTATCTACGCATTCCCTGCTATAATTCTTGCGATAGTTATATCAGTGGCCCTTGGGCCAAGTCCTATGAATACTGCGGTTGCAATATCCTTCGTTTATGTGCCCACATACTTCAGAATGATTCGTGGCCAGACTTTAAGTTTAAAGGAGCAACTGTTTGTGGAGGCGGCCAGGGCAGTGGGTGCCACAAACAGGGATATAATGGTGAAATACATTCTTCCAAATCTTCTGCCTACAATTCTTGTGGTATTCTCTCTTAGTGTTGCAGATGCAATTCTAACAGAAGCTGGACTCAGTTTCTTGGGATTATCCGTCACACCACCTACACCCGACTGGGGATATGATTTGAGGGTTGGTCAACCGTTTCTCTTAGATGGCTACTGGTGGCTAGTTCTCTTTCCAGGTTTGATGGTGATGCTATTTGCCATGGCCTTTGCACTTATAGGTGAGGCTCTGAGCGAGAGGACCTCACTGGGAACGAGGTGATGGAGTTGGTGGTGGAGGTCAAGGATTTAAGTATTTACTACTTCACCCTCAGCGGAGTGGTAAAAGCAGTGGAAAGGGTCTCTTTCAACATACAGAGAGGAGAGTGGCTAACCTTCGTTGGTGAAAGTGGAAGTGGTAAATCAACTGTAGCGTATGGCATAATAAATCTTGTCCCCTCGCCAGGTAAAATTGTTGGCGGGCAGGCACTCTTTGAAGGTAAGGATCTTGTAAAATTGCCTAAGGAAAAGCTAAAGGAATTAAGGGGGAAGGAGATAAGCATGGTTTTCCAGGATCCTATGACTTCTCTTGATCCTCTTCGAAAGGTGGGGGATCAGATTGTGGAGGTGATGATAGAGCATGGTATAGATGAAAAAGAAGCATGGAAAAAGGCAAAGGAACTTCTTAAAAGTGTGAATATTCCAGAAGACAGACTTTATTACTATCCCCATCAGTTGAGCGGTGGACAGAGGCAGAGGATAATAATCTCCACGGCCATGGCCTTCAGGCCGAAGCTACTAATTGCAGATGAGCCCACAACAGCCTTAGATGTTATTGTTCAAGACTCTATTATGGATCTTCTGAATGAGATGAAGCAGGAGGGAACCAGTATATTTTTCATCACCCATGACATCTCTCTGGCTGTTGAAAGAAGCGATAGAATGGGGATAATGTATGCTGGGAAGCTAGTAGAAATAGGGAAGGTGGATCAATTAATAGAGAATCCTCTGCATCCTTATACCAGTGCTTTATTTGCCAGCATGCCCGATTTGTGGGTTGACAAAGAAATATCTGCAATTCCCGGATTTCCACCGGATTTGAGAACTCCACCCCCTGGATGCAGGTTCCATCCAAGATGCTCAGTATTCAGAGAAAGAAAAGATTTGAAGGGGATATGCGATAAAGAGGAGCCTAAAATGGTGGAAGTGGAAAAGGAACATTTTGTGGCCTGTCATCTGTATGGGTGATTAAAAATGGAGAATGTTCTGGAGGTAAAAAATCTCAAAAAATACTTTCCCGTGAAGAGAAGTTTCATAGAAGCAATAAAAAAGGTACCTCAAAGATATGTAAAGGCTGTAGATGGTATAAGCTTCACCATAAGGAAGGGAGAGACTCTTGGATTGATAGGAGAATCGGGGTGCGGTAAAACTACAGCGGGTAGGGCAATTTTGAGATTGATTGAGCCTACAGCTGGAAAGGTACTTTTTAAGGGAAAGGATATTCTTAAGATACCCTATAAAGAGTTAAGGCCCATAAGAAGAAAAATGCAGATAATATTTCAGGATCCCTATGCAAGTTTGAGTCCAAAGATGAAAATTGGAGAAGCTATAGCGCATCCCCTTCGCATCCACCAGCTTGCGGATAAATATGAGGCTCAGGAAATAGCATTGAAGATGCTTCGTCGCGTGGGGTTGACTCCTGAGGAAGAGTTTTATGATAGATACCCTCATCATTTGAGTGGAGGACAGAGACAGAGGGTGGTGATTGCAAGGGCCATGGTTCTCAAACCTGAGTTTTTAATTGCGGATGAGGCCGTCTCTATGATAGATGCATCCATGCGAGCCTCCATTTTGGATCTCCTTATGCAGTTCAGGAATGAATACAATTTGAGTATGCTCTTCATAACACATGATATAGATATAGGCAAGCTCATATCCGATAGAATAGCGGTAATGTATCTTGGCAGAATAGTGGAAATGGGAAAGACAGAGGAGATAATCAATAATCCAATGCATCCCTACACCATAGCGCTCATTCAGGCAGTGCCATCCATAGTAAAGAGAAAGAGAAAAGAAAAGAGGATTTCAATAAAAGGAGAGATACCCAACGCCATAGACATACCTCCAGGATGCAGATTCCATCCCCGCTGCCCATTTGCGGAGGATATATGCAGAACAAAAGAGCCAAAGCTTATAGAGGTATCACATGAGCATTTTGTGGCCTGCCATCATGTGGCAAAGTGATCATCTATTTTTAGGTATATAAGGAGGGGGGAATGTTATCCTCTCCACCTTCTTAATCAGATATTTCTTAAGAGTGATATCATCTAGGGTGCGATATATCGTATAGAGATAATATCCCAGAAGAATGAAGCCTGTGAAGAATCCGAGTATTACATGAATGAAAATGTGGTTGCGAGCCTTCTCATAATCCCTCTCCAAATACATAATTTTTATTTTTCTAAGTGAGAAAGCGGTGAAGATATTTATGGCTGAGAATAATAGACCCAGGATTCCCCAGGGAAGAAGAAAAACTCCCCAGATAATATTTATTCCTGCCATAAATATGAATAAAAGGGTGGAAAATTCGATAGCCTCCTCCAGGTCTCTCTGAATTTTCATTGATTACACAATTCTCTTTGAGATATTTAATTTTTTTTGAATATTTCTGGGGTGTGGGGTATCCCGAAATTATTTTGCCTTATGAAGTTTCTGCCATCTCAACACCCTGGTTCATATCTGGCTTACCCAATTGCACCTCAGATACTCTAAAATATATCATTAGGAGTATCAATTTATAGAATAACACTAACTTAATATGTTGATATCATTTTTCCAAAAAATATTAAGAAACTTTTAAATACAGCTACTTTCATGTATATTCTGGTGTAAAAGATGTTAAGAGGAGTAGCAATAGGAGGAATAGTATTACTTATGATTCTCAACAGTTTAGGAGGAGCAATGGGAAGTGAGATAAGAGATAGTGATTATAATTATGGGCATTTTAAAGGTAATGTTTTTAATAATGGACACATAATTGTGAAGATAAAGGAGGATTATGCGGTGATAAAAGATTCTGAGAGCAAAGAGATACTGGTGGAGAGAGCATATCCTGTGGTGCAGATAAAAAGAGGAGAAAGATGGGAAGATTTGAAATTTGAAGAGAAATTTATAGAGAAGAGCGATCACAATGACTGGCATGTGGTATCTATAGGCATGGTGCATCACGGCGATATAGAGATTCGGGGTTTTCTGGAGTATTATCAGAAGGAGAAATTTAAAGAGGGAGAGCCTTTATATCCTCTTCTCCTGCTCTATTTCAATAAGAGCGTGGAATATAAGGTGATATGGAGATATGAAGGCATAGCGACGAATTATTTTGAGGTTATAGACAACGGCACGGGATACACTAGAGCGCCATTCAAAGAGGGGCATGAGAGGAGGGTTATCTACAATGGTACAGTTCATGGCACTGTGGAATTTGAAGATGAGCAGGATATAGTGAAGGCGTGGAAGAATGATGAATTGTTATTCGGCTTGAACTGGGAGAAGGAGAAGTTTAGATTCAAAAAATTAATAATCCGTGGGGAAGATGATGTCAGTATGGAGATAGCAGAGGAGCCTGGCAAAGGGTTGCGAGATTCTGCGGGTGCAACAGTAGTCACTTATGGAACAATGGCGTGGGATTCTGGTGGCGGCGGTAGCAGCAGTGATAGCGATGGAGATGGGTTGTCAGATTCCGTGGAGAATGCGGGGTGGTACATCTGGGTATGCACCTCCGGCACTACCTGGCATCACATTAAGGTGTACTCGAATCCACATTATAAAGA
>JAGGTO010000091.1 GCA_021163705.1 Thermoplasmata archaeon
ATGGGAAAAAATTTAATAAAATCAACGCATAAAGAATAGGGATATGTGCATGGGGAATGAGATAAACTTTAAATATTGGTTGCCTATGTAGGCCACGCCCATATGGGCCTGTAGCTCAGCTTGGTAGAGCACCTGGCTTTTAACCAGGTGGTCCGGGGTTCGATTCCCCGCAGGCCCGTAAAAAATGAGGTGATGAGAAAATGGGAGAGTTTAATGTGCTCGAGCACGAGCTGGTTCCAGAACATTACTTGGTATCAAAGGAAGAGGAGGAGGAAATTTTGAAAAGGTTAGGGGTTAAGAAGGAGCAGTTGCCAAAGATAAAGAAGAGCGATGCGGTATTGAGGGTTCTTGAGAGAAAATATGGGCATATACCCATAGGGAGCCTGATAAAAATTGTGAGGAAAAGCCCAACGGCTGGAAAAATTGTTGTGTATAGAGTAGTTGTGAGAGACTGAAGGGTGAGTTTATGGAGACAATTGTAGATGTTTTGTTTAAGAAAAGCGTTGTGAATCATCATATTGCCTCGTACAATGATTTGATTCCCACACCTGACAATCCAAACAGTGTGATGCAGGAGATAGTTGATACCACAAAGATCACGGATGAAGATCCCCCTGGAATTATGACCCTGGATAGAACCAAGACGGGGGGTAAGGTGATAAAGATAAAATTTGGCAGGATCGGAGAGGAGGGTGAAGTAGGAGAGCCAACCATAAAAATAGGTAAGCCTGAGGTGAAAGAGGCCACTGGAGCCACTGTTCAGATAACTCCTATGGAAGCGAGACTCAGAGATATGAGCTATCTGGCCCCTCTATATCTCACATTGACCGTGATGGAATGCGAGGATGGAAGTTGCGTTGAGAGAGAGCCTGAAACGGTAAAAATTGGAGATTTTCCTGTGATGGTCAAATCCAAGATATGCACACTTCATGAGGACAACATAGATGATTATCTCGACTCCATTTCCAAGGATAAGGAAATTTTAAACTGGCCTTACAGGCAAAAGCTCGAGTATGTGGGCGAGGATCCAGATGATCCAGGTGGATACTTCATAATTGGCGGAAGTGAGAGGGTTCTTGTCTCTCTGGAGGATCTGGCACCAAATAGGGTTCTTGTGGAGAAAAATGAGAGATACAATGCTGTTGTGGAGACTGCCAAGGTATTCTCTCAGCGGAGGGGATACAGAGCGCTTACAATGATGGAGAAAAAGAGCGATGGCATAATTGTTGTTTCAGTTCCCGCAGTGGCGGGAACCATACCTCTTGTAATTCTTATGAAGGCCCTTGGATTGGAGAGAGATGAGGATATTTACAGGGCCATAGTGAGCCATGAGAAGATGAGTGTGATCACTCTGGCAAACATAGAAGAGGTTGAAAATCCCAAACTTTATCCTCCCAATGGAATTCGCACCCAGAAGGATGCCATAGAATACCTTGAGAAGAGATTTGCCGCAGGACAGGCCAAGGAATATAGAGAAAAGAAGATTTCTCAAATCCTGGATTCCTCGCTCTTGCCCCATCTTGGCACTGAGAAGAAGGATAGAATCAAGAAAGCCTACTATCTTGGGAGAATGGCAAGAAGAGTATTAGAGCTTCATCTCGGTCTGCGAAAGGAGGATGATAAGGATCATCTTGCCAATAAGAGACTTAAGCTATCGGGAGATCTTCTGGAGGAGCTTTTCAGAACAGCCTTTGAAGCTCTGATGAAGGATCTCAAATACCAGCTTGAAAGGACCTACAGCAGGAAGAGGGGCATAAGAATAAGGGCAGCCATAAGGCAGGATGTTCTAACGCAGAAGATCATGCATGCCATGAGCACAGGAAACTGGGTTGGTGGAAGAACAGGCGTTTCGCAGCTTCTTGATAGAACATCGCACATGAGCACCCTGAGTCATCTGAGGAGGATAATATCTCCGCTCACACGCTCTCAGCCCCACTTTGAGGCAAGAGATTTGCATCCCACACAGTGGGGTAGATTATGTCCCAATGAGACTCCCGAGGGTCAGAATTGCGGTCTTGTTAAGAATGCTGCTCTAATTATAGATGTATCTGAGGGTTATCCAGAGGAAGAGGTAATGAAGATACTCAAAGAGCTTGGAGTAAAGGAGATGAAATATGAAACCGGGGACTTATCAAGGGTATATTTAAATGGAGATCTTGTGGGTTACCATGAGGATGGTCTTGAGCTCACCAGGGAGCTAAGGAGAAGGAGAAGAAGTGGTTTGCTATCACATCAAATAAATGTGAGGTATGATGATATTACCAACGAGGTAACCATAAACTGTGATAAGGGCAGGATAAGGAGACCTCTTCTTGTGGTAGAAAATGGAAAGATCAAGTATACTGCTAAGCATAGAGAACTTTTGAAGAGGGGAAAGATAGATATTGATGATCTTATAAAGGAGGGAATTATTGAGTGGATCGATGCTGAGGAGGAGGAGAATGCCTATATTGCAGTTTATGCCTACGATGTTCCTGAAAGATGTCCAGGTTGCAACATACCTCTGGGAAGGGGGGATGTTATCTGGGTTAACCCTGGAGAAGATGGAAATGTAAGGCTCAAATGCGAACACTGTGGTGCAGAATTTGAGGTGGAGAGCAAATTAACCAAGGAGCATACCCATCTTGAGATAGATCCCCTGCTGATTCTGGGAGCAGTTGCAGGTTGCATACCATATCCCCATCACAATTCATCGCCTCGTATTACCATGGGTGCGGCCATGATGAAGCAATCTTTAGGTTTGCCAGCTGCAAATTATCGTCGCAGACCTGATACAAGAGGTCATCTACTGCATTATCCCCAGGCTCCAATAGTGAAAACAAAGGCCATGGACTTTGTTAATTTCATGAAGAGGCCTGCTGGACAGAATGCGGTCGTTGCTATTCTCTCATACCATGGGTACAACATGCAGGATGCCATAGTGATGAACAAGGCATCCGTGGAAAGAGGATTTGGCAGGAGCACATTCTTCAGAACTTACAAATCTGAGGAGCGTCGTTATCCAGGCGGGCAGGAGGACAGGTTTGAAATTCCAAGCCCGGATGTGCGGGGAGCCATGACGGAAGATAGGTATAAATTGCTGGATGAGGACGGTTTAATATCCCCTGAGATGTATGTTAAAGGTGGAGATGTTCTCATAGGTAAGACATCACCTCCAAGATTCCTGGAGGAGGAGACCGAACTTCTTGGTCCCCAAAAGAGGAGAGAGAGCAGTGTTACAATGAGGCCTGAAGAGGAGGGATGGGTTGATTCTGTGCTTCTCACCGTGAGTGAGAATAACTCAAGATTGGTGAAGGTGAAAGTTAGAGATCAGCGTATACCTGAATTAGGGGATAAATTTGCCTCACGCCATGGTCAGAAGGGTGTTGTTGGAGCTATTGTTCCTCAGGAGGATATGCCCTTCACAGAGGATGGAATAATTCCGGATTTGATAATAAATCCTCATGCAATCCCATCAAGAATGACTGTGGGGCATATTCTCGAGATGATAGGAGGCAAGGTTGGTGCTTTAGAAGGTAGATTTGTGGATGGTACAATATTCAAAGGAGAACCTGAAAAGGCCCTTAGGGAAGCTCTTGTGAGGAATGGATTTAAATACAACGGAAAAGAGGTAATGTATGATGGAATAACTGGAAGAAAAATTGAGGCAGATATTTTCATTGGTGTGATTTATTATCAAAAACTGCATCATATGGTGGCAGGCAAATTCCATGTAAGGTCCCGTGGTCCTGTGCAGATTTTAACAAGGCAGCCCACTGAAGGACGCTCGAGGCTCGGAGGATTGAGATTTGGAGAAATGGAGAGGGATACACTTATAGGGCATGGAGCTGCCATGGTAATTAAGGATCGCCTTCTGGACAACTCAGATGGCACCATCCTGTATGTGTGTGGAAATCCTGAATGCGGGCATATAGCAATATTTGATAGAAAGAGAGGTATACTGAGATGTCCTGTGTGTGGTAACACCACAAACATCTATCCAATTGAAACAAGCTATGCCTTCAAGCTTATGCGTGATGAACTTGCCTCGCTTGGTGTTATCATGCGTCTTAGGGTAGGTGAGATGAGATGATGAGACGGGCTTTTGGTTTGACAAAGAGGATAAACTCCATTCAGTTTGCTTTACTATCTCCAGATGAAATTCGCCGCATGAGTACTGTGAAGGTTATCACGGCAGATACCTATGATGATGATGGTTTTCCCATAGAAAAGGGTCTTATGGACCTTCATATGGGTGTTATAGAGCCTGGATTGAGATGCAAGACATGCGGTGGTAAGGTGGATGAATGCCCGGGTCACTTTGGGCACATTGAGCTTGCCATGCCCGTGATCCATGTGGGATTTGTGAAGAACATAAAGAACTATCTGGATGCCACATGCAGAGAATGTGGCAGAATAAAGCTAAAGGATGATGAGATAGAGATTTACAAGCAAAAGTTAGAAGAGGCTAAAAAGATGGGGGCATCGCCAATTCAACTCCTGCTGATAAACAAGAAGATAATAGATGAGGCGGCATCCCGTCCCATATGTCCCCATTGCGGTGCTGAGCAGAAGAAGATAACACTGGATAAGCCCACAACATTTAGAGAGGAGGGTAGAAAACTCACTCCCAAGGAGATAAGAGAGAGACTGGAGAAGATACCTGATGAAGATCTTCCACTTTTGGGTATAAATCCAGAAACCGCAAGACCCGAGTGGATGGTTCTCACGGTTCTTCCTGTTCCCCCTGTGAATGTTCGTCCCACAATAACACTTGAAACTGGAGAGAGGAGCGAGGACGATCTGACACATAAGCTTGTGGATATAATAAGGATCAATCAGCGTTTGAGGGAAAACAGGGATAGTGGAGCACCTCAGCTTATAATTGAGGATCTCTGGGAGCTTTTGCAGTATCATGTGACCACCTATTTTGATAACCAGACCTCAGGTATTCCCCCTGCACGCCACAGAAGTGGGAGACCTCTCAAGACTCTGGTTCAGCGTCTGAAGGGCAAGGAGGGTAGATTCCGTTCAAATCTGTCTGGAAAAAGGGTTAATTTCTCATCACGAACTGTCATATCTCCGGAGCCATTTCTGTCAATAAACGAGGTGGGTGTTCCGGAAGCTGCGGCAAGAGAGTTAACTGTTCCCATAGCGGTGACGGAACATAACATTGAGAAGATGAGGGAGCTCGTGAGAAGAGGTCCAAATCCAAAGGGAGATAAATACATCCCAGGCGCCAATTATGTGATAAGATCAGATGGGAGAAGGATAAAGATAACGGAGCGCAATGCGGAGGATGTGGCCAAAAAGCTCGAGGTTGGATGGATAGTTGAGAGACATCTGGTAAATGGAGACATCGTTCTATTTAACCGTCAGCCATCGCTTCACAGGATGAGCATGATGGGGCATCTTGTGAGAGTCTTGCCTGAAAGGACATTCAGGTTCAATCTTGCCGTATGTCCGCCATATAATGCGGATTTTGATGGAGATGAGATGAATCTCCATGTGCTTCAGAGTGAGGAGGCCAGAGCGGAGGCAAAGATTTTAATGCTTGTTCAGGAACACATCTTATCTCCAAGATTTGGAGGCCCAATAATAGGTGGATTGCATGACCACATAACCGCCATGTTTCTCCTGACCCATAAGAATCCTAAATTTACCAGGGAGGAGGCTTTGCATATTCTCTCCTACCTTGATTATGATAAGCTTCCTGAGCCCCACTATGAGAATGGAAAGGAGTTTTACTATGGCAAGGATCTCTTCTCCCTGATTTTACCCAAGGGGTTGAATCTGGAGTTCAAGTCAAAGATTTGTGATCCAGCTGTTTGCAATCATAAGTGCATGTATGAGAAATGTCCGATAGATGCCTATGTTGTGATTCGTGATGGAAAGCTCATAGCGGGCACGATAGACGAGAATGCCATAGGCTCAATGAAGGGAAAGCTTCTTGATCGCATAGCCAAGATGGGAAGTGATGCCGCTAGAAAATTCATAGATGATTTGACCAGGCTTGCAATAGGCGTTATATCTTATCGTGGTTTCACCGCAGGTATAGATGATGAAGATATACCTGAGGAGGCTCTGAGACAAATTCACGAAGTTATAAAAGAATCCGTTAAAAAGGCTGATGAGCTCATCGAGCTTTACAAGGAGGGGATGCTTCAGCCTGCCCCGGGAAGAAGCATAGAGGAGACTTTGGAGATGGAGATCATGCGGGTCCTGGCCCATGCAAGAGATGAGGCAGGTAAGATAGCCAGCAGATATCTCGGACTGGAGAATTCATCGGTTATAATGGCAAGGAGTGGAGCTCGTGCTTCAATGCTCAATCTTTCACAGATGGCGGGAAGTATAGGTCAGCAGTCTGTGAGAGGGCAGAGATTGCATCGTGGCTATCAGGATCGCACACTCCCACATTTCAAGAGAGGAGATCTTGGAGCAAAAGCAAGAGGGTTTGTGGAGTCCTCATATAAGAGGGGGTTAACACCCACAGAGTATTTCTTCCACTCTATGGGCGGAAGAGAAGGACTGGTGGATACGGCTGTGAGAACTTCAAGAAGTGGATATATGCAGAGGAGATTAATAAATGCCCTGGAAGATTTGAAGGTTGATGAAGACAGGAAGGTTATAGACACCGCAGGCAATGTTGTGCAGTTCCTGTATGGCGAGGATGGTGTGGATCCAACACGCTCCAGCGGTGGAGAAAACATAGATATGGATGAGATATTGACAGAGGTATTTGGAGAGAAATATCTTGAAAGGAGGAGGGGATAAATATGGCTGAACTATCAATAATCTGGAAGGACAAGATTGAAAATGTGGATCGCCTTAGAATGAATGCACCCGTTTATTACGCTGTGGATTTTGAAATAAAGAGGGAGCTTGAATTGCCTTTATATGGGTACATCACCCTTAAGGGCTCTGAAGTGAATTACAGGGTGAAGATAAGTGAGATAAAGGGGTACGAAGCTCAACCGGGAATTATCAAGAAGACCACCAAGAAACTCAAAACATTGCTTAGGATTGAAGAAGTTCAGGATATAGCAGCCATACCGTTATCTGAATTTAAAAAGGAGGAGGGCACATCGTTGCGCAGAGTCACGAAATTCTCATATGGAGTATTGGAAGAGCGGAAGGAGATAAAGATTAAGAAATATCGAGAACTCACCGATGAGGAGAGTGAAGTGGATGAGTATGTTAAGGAGAAATATGGGCTATCACTTCCATTTTCCATAATAGAGAAGATTGTCAAGACCAAGAATGAGCTAGGATTGAAAAAGAAGGATTTGGAAAAGATTATAGCAAAGGTTGTGGAAAAGTACAGGAAGAGGCTTGTGGATCCCTATGAAGCTGTGGGTATAGTGGCGGCGCAGAGCATTGGAGAGCCTGGTACTCAGATGACCTTGAGGACATTCCACTATGCGGGAGTAGCAGAGATGAATGTTACTTTAGGTTTGCCTAGATTGATAGAGATTGTGGATGCGAGAAGTCAGCCCTCGACACCCACCATGAGCATATACCTTAAGGAAGGGGTAAGAGAGGATGAGGAGAAGGTTAAGGAAGTTGCCAAGAAGATTGAAAGCACAACCATAATAGATGTTGCAGATATAATTACAAGTGTGGCAGATATGTCCCTCACAATAGTGCCCGATGCAAAGAAGATGGAGGGGCGAGGTGTAAAGATAGAGGATATAGTGGAAGCTTTATCAAAGCTCAAGGCATACAAGCTTAATGTTGAGGTTGAAGAGGACAGAATAAAAATAAAATTGCCTGAGGCGTCTTACAAGAAGCTCTATTTACTTGGAGAGAGCATAAAAACTTTAACCCTCAGGGGCATAAAGGGTATAAGCAGGGCAATAGTTAGGAAGAGTCAGGATGGCAATGAGTGGGTAATTTACACGCAGGGTTCCAATCTTGCAGAGGTACTAGGAATAGAGGAGGTTGATGGCAAGAGAACAAGAACTAACAATATAATAGAGATAGCCAATGTGCTTGGAATAGAGGCCGCCAGAAATGCAATAATTGAGGAGGCAATAAATACCCTGGAACAGCAAGGTTTAAATGTAGATATTCGTCATATAATGCTTGTGGCCGATACCATGACCTACAATGGAACTGTTGAAGCCATAGGCAGGCATGGAATAGCTGGTGAAAAGGAGAGTGTGCTCGCGAGAGCAGCGTTTGAGATAACATCCAAGCATCTTCTCACTGCAGGTGTACTTGGAGAGGTGGATCATCTCAGAGGTGTGGCTGAAAACATAATAGTGGGTCAGCCAGTTACACTTGGCACAGGTGCGGTAACCCTCGTATATAGACCAAAAAAGAGGTGAGAATAGATGGAGAAGGATATATTGGCAAAGGAGCTTAAAAAGATATTGAATTCGGGCAAGGTCTATTTTGGAATAAAGCAGGCAAAGAAGGCAATAAAGAGAGGAGAAGCAAAACTCATAATTTATGCCAAAAATTTCCCGGAGAGAAATGAGATAGAGAAATGGGAGCTTCCAAAGATCGCCTTTGATGGAGATGGTATGGAGCTTGGAGCCTACTGTGGAAAGCCCTTCAGTGTGGCGGTGGTTACCATAGTGGATGAGGGTGAGAGCAATATACTCAAGATGGTGAAGTGAGGATGAACATAAAGCTGGATGCACAGACTCTGCGATATATATCCATATTCGAAGCCGCCACCAATGCAGATGTTAAAGATTGTCTGGAGAGAGGCAATTTAATAGTGTTCATAGTGTATCCGCACAATCTCAGAAAGGCGATAGCCAACGGGGGAGAGAAGATTCAGAAGGTGAGAAACATACTCAAGAAGAATGTGATGGTCATCGAGTATTCTCCCGACATTGTGGTATTCACCAGAAATGTGTTTCACAGATTCAGAGTTAGAAATGTGAAGGTCGAAAGGGTCGAAAATGAGTTCAGTGTAGTGGTACATGTTGATCCCAGAGATAAGGCAAGGGCCATAGGAAGGGATGGCGAGAATCTCAAGCTTGCCAGGGAAATAATCGGAAGACACTTTCCACTTCGCAACCTCCTCATAAGTTGAGCTCTTTAATACAATCCGAAATTATTTTCTCGTGGTCAAATGCGAGGGGCGGCAGGGATTGGATGGGGAAGAATTCAGCTGAGATGGCATCATCACCCCCTTTCAAAGAGCCTCCTATTTTTTGCAGGAGAAATGCAATGCTGACTGTATGCCCCCTGGGATCTCTCTTTGGATCAGAGTAAACCCCAATAATCTTGAGAGGTTTCACTTTTAAACCTGTTTCTTCCATAACTTCCCTTACCACTGCATCCTCAACTTTCTCTCCGTATTCCACAAATCCACCGGGAAGCGCATAATGGCCTTTGAATGGTTCCTTTCCCCTCTTTATCAGGAGTATCTTTCCATTTTCAATGATCAATCCATCCACAGTTAAGGCAGGTCTCTTATAGGGATGTTTCACCACATACTCAAAAAGCTCCCTGTATCTTTCAAATTCCAGAATTAGTTTCCTTCCTTCTGAGGTGAGTACTGTTTTTCCGCCTTCCTTTCCTCCCCTTTGAGATATTACAAGCTTCTTCCCGAGATTTTTTTCAATCTCCTTAATTTTCCCCCATGCATGCCGATATGACATCCCCAAATTTCTTGCGGCATCATAGATGCTTCCGCATCTCTCAATTTCTTTCAATATTTCATATCCACCTTCGCCGAGAATATAGCCCCTATTGCTTTCAAACCAGAACTTATAGCGGACAATCATAGAAATGAAATATTTTCCTCTCATATGAAATTTTTGAAAAAGTCCCGGCTCCCGGATTCGAACCGGGGACCTGCGGATCTCTGCTGAGCGGCGTTTATGCCTCCCTAGGCACTTCCCAACTACAGTCCGCCGCTCTAGCCAGACTGAGCTAAGCCGGGTCCAATAGGGAGAATTAAAAATTGGTATATAAGCGTTATCTTCTTTCAATTTAAATTTTTGAGCTTCAGGATGTTATCAATATGAGAATCACATAGTAAATTTAAAGTATTTTTAACCTTATTTAGGTTTTGAGATGTCTAGGGAGATGATGGGTTTGGAAGAGATTTTAGAAGATCTCAGAGATGTTGTAATACTTTTTAACAAAGATGGGAGAGTGGAATATATCAACAAGGTAGTGGAAGATTTTGGTTTGAAAAAAGAAGATGTATTGGGAAAACCCTTCTGGAGATTTATTGATGAGAGATTTATTGAAACAGTAAAAAGAGATATGATGAAGATGATGAAAGGGGAGGAGGTAGAGAATGAGGTATGCGTAATCACACCCAAGGGTAGGAGATGGGTGGAATATAAAAGCAAGCCAGTTGTCGTGAATGGAAGAATAGTGAGATATCAGTCTGTGCTTCGGGATATAGATGATAGAAAAAGGCACCAGGAAGAACTATCCAGGATGTATGAATTTACTCGCAAGATAAGTTCACTGGTTGATCCTGAAGATATCTTTCGTGTTGCCTTTGAAGAATTCAGAAAATTTATAGAGTTTGATGCATTCAATATTGGACTTGTAAATAGAGAAAGAAACACGATTACGATAGAGTTCAGTATTGATGAAGGCAGAAAATTGCCCCGAAGAAGTTACAGGATAGCTCCAGATGCCTCTTTATCAAGCTGGGTTGTTTATCACGGCAAACCTCTTTTAATAAAGGATTTTGGAAGAGAGGCTGAGAAGCTCCCTATCAAGGTGCATGTGGTAGGGAGGGGTTCTCTAAGCTGGCTTGGAATTCCTTTAATTTTTAAAAATGAGGTAATAGGGATGATAAACATACAGAGCTACAAGAGAGCATTTGATGAGAGAGATATGAAGTTACTCAGGAGATTCACAGAACCTTTAGCTATGGCAATTGCCAACGCTCTGCTCTACAGAGATTTAAAAAGGCGGGAAGAAAGTGTAAAAGAGGAGAGGGAGAAGTATAAGAAGATCCTAGAGAATTTAATTGTAGGTATAGTCATAATCCATCGGGGGAGGGTCATCTATGCCAACAAAATGATAAAAGATGCGCTCGGTTATGAGATGCATGAGGTTTTAGGGGAGAACTTTATAAAATTTGTGCATCCAGAGATGAGAGATTATGTTCTGGAGAATTATACCAAGAGGGAAATGGGATTACCTGTGCCCACCAGCTACATTCTCAAGCTTCTTGATAGAGAGGGAAATGTAAAGTATGCACTTATAAATGTAAAGGATGTTGAATGGGAAGGTGTAAAAGCTGAACTGGTCTCACTTCTTGATATCACTCGTCTGAAGAATATGGAGAGCACCCTAAAGAAACTTGCAGAAGTTTTCAGAGATATAAAAATGGCAACAACTCTGGAGGATATATACTCTATGACCCTGGAAACCTTAACGAAAGTTCTGAAATTTCCATTTGCAGAGATATCCAGGTTAGAGGGAGATACTCTAGTTTTAATAGGGCATGTGGGTAATTATGCGGATGAAGTCACCGAAGTAAAAATAAATAGTGAGAAGGGAGTAATTGCATGGGTAGCAAGACATAGGCGACCCTATTATGTTCCGGATGTCACCAAAGAGCCTATGTATCTTCCGGGAGCAAAGAATGGTAGATGTGAGTATGCCTCACCTATAGTTATAGAGAACAAATTGTGGGGGGTCATAGATGTTGAAAAGGGAGAGGTGGATAGCATAACACATGATGAAAGAAATCTGGTAGATATGCTGGCAGAGCATGTAGCCGTAGCAATAGCGGGATTGGAGAAGCAGAGAGAGCTTGAGAGAGCAAAGAATTTTCAGGAGCTTATGGTTCACATAATAAGTCATGATTTGAAGAACCCGCTTTCTGTGGCCAAAGGATATGTTGAACTCCTTTACGAGGAAGTTGATAGAGAATACCTAGATGAGCTTGGAAATTCCCTGGAAGAATCCTTCAGAATTATTGATAAGGTTAGACTGTTTTCCAGGCTAGGGAATAGGAGAATAAAGGAAGAGCGGAGAAAAATAGAGTTGCGGGGAAGAATAGAGGATATTATTTCAACTATAAAGAGAAAATATAGAGATAGCTGGGTAGAGATAGATATGCCACCAATGGAGATAGAGGGCTACACAATTGTGGATGGAATTTTTACCAATCTACTGGATAATGCATTTAAGTATGGTGCCACACAAGTTTGGATAAAGGGCAAGGAAATGAAAGACCGTGTGGAGATAAGGGTAGCGGATAATGGTCCGGGAATTCCAGAGAAGATAAGAGAGAAAATCTTTGAACCCTTTGAAAGGGCATCTGTTAAGGAGGGAAGTGGACTTGGACTCGCGATAGTAAAGATGATCGCAGAGCTTCACAATGGCAAGGTTTGGGTGGAAGATAATGAACCTCGGGGAAGTGTATTTGTGGTTCAACTATCAAAGGGGTGAATAAAAAAGAGAATAATTAGGCAAGGAAGCGAAGGTTTTATAAGCAGATTGTGCATTATATTTTCATAAAGTTATTATGTAGGTGATAAATTTGCCTCTCTTTGGTAGAAGAAGGGGAGAAAGTACAATTAAAACTTACGAGAAGGTATTGGAGGACGCCAAGACTTCAATTAAGAATGGAGATGAGGATAAAGCTTTGATTCTCCTAAGGAGAATTCTCAGATGGATCACAGAGGACATGGAAAAAGTGGTAAAGATGAGCGAGGAGGAGAGAAAAAGAATTTCAAAGCTTTTAACAGAGGCTGGAGAGAACATGCTAATTTTGAAAGATTATGATTACGCCATCAAGACTCTGGAGAAGGCAAAGGCTCTTGACGAAAGAAATGTTAGAGCATGGTTCGACATAGGAAGAAATTTACTTCAGAGGAACACTCAGATTCCATATGCAATATCCTGCTTACAGGAAGCCGTGAAGATTGACCCCCATAATGCTGAAGCGCACATTCTTTTGGGGGAGGGATATCGTTTGCAGGGTCAGAAAGAAAAAGCTCTTGCATCATATAGAAAGGCTCTTGAGATTGATAAGGAGAACGAGATGGCCCTTGAGAAGTTATTGAAGCTTGATCCAAATAATGTAGAAATCCTTAAAAAGTATGCAGAAGTTTTAGAAAAGAAGGGGGAGAAGGAGAATCTAATTATAACATATAACAAGCTCGCTAATCTCACAAATGATCCTTCCTATCTTGAAAAGGGATTGCAGCTGGATCCTGATAATAAAGAGTTGCTGATCACCAAAGCATATATACTAAAGCAGCAGAACAAATACAGCGAGGCCCTGGAAATAGCAAAATCTCTTATGGAGAAATATTCAGATGATCCAGGCGTGCAGCTTCTTTATGGGGAAATAGTAGAAAGTGAGGAAGAGGAGGGGATCAAGCCAATTGAAGTGGAGGATCTATTTGGTGATCTGAACATAGAGGGTATAGAGATCCCTGTAGAGGAAAAAATCTCTTACGAGGATTTTCTAAACTACTATGAAAATGGACAGATTGAAAGAGCTCTGGAGGTTCTGGAAAAGCTTGAGGAGGAGGATATAAATAGGTTACTCGAGGAGAGAGAGGATCTGCAGTTTGCGGAGTTTCTTTTTAGCCATGGTAAAGTGGATATAGCCGAGAGGCTCCTGAATAAAATGCTGGAAAGGGAGAAGAACGAAGATGTTCTGTATTTGAAATCTAGGATTTTGATAGAGAGGGGACAGCTCGACGAGGGAGAGAAATATCTCAATGAGATTCTGAAGAAAAATATTAAAAATGCCAAGGCACTCTTTCAGAAGGCCAGAATTATGGCTCTCAGAGATAATGAAATGGGTGCAAGAAATTTCATGCTTATGAGCGTAAAACTGGATCCAGGAATTAAAGAGAGCATGAAGAATGAAAAGCTCTTTGAAAAATATGCGGATAAGGATTGGTTCAAAAAGATTGTTTCATAGCTCTTGCAGATCCTTAGAGCTCACAACCTTAATGCCCAAGGAAGACAAAATGTTCTCTATCTTTCTTCTTTCCTCCCCCTTCAACCCTTTCCTATGAATATATGCAATTTGACAATCATCGCTTTTTTTGCATGCTCTTCTCACAATATCCTCATCTATGAACTCCATGGCATATCTTGGGATCATATGACCAAAGGATATCTGGTATTTGAGCGCCACATCGGTTATTCGGGGCATGTAATGGCCACCTCCTATTCCCAGGGCTGGTGCATATCTTCTCTCCTCAAGCTCCATTATTGTTCTCGCTATGGCCTCTCCAGCTTTTTCATCTCTCCACTCATTTTCCGTGCTTCCTATCTCTATGAAAAATGTGGGCGTTTCCAAATAGGGACCATGGTGAGTTGCTTCAAAAGATACTGAATATCCTTCTATTTGATTCTTTTTTAAGATTCTCAATGCCTGTGTCATAAGATGTGGATTTGTCAATACAACACATTTTTCTCTTCCACCTAATTCTGCCTTACCCCAATTACCTATTGGATGAACAGTTAAACTTCTGAGCTCTGCCTTGCTTCTGTGCTTGGATGCAACAATTATATTTTCAAATTTTATTCCAAGCTTTTCTCTTATATCCCTATCCACATTTTCCGCATATATCTTTGGCCCCTTTATATGCACCATGTAGTATCTCTCACTCTTGTACACAGGAAAATTTTGAAAAACTCCTACCTTTTTCCAATTATCCATGGTTAGAAGCTTCTCTCTGATGTTCAAGGATGCCAGGTCATCCTGGGAGGTGAGTATGAGATCCATAACCCTGCATAGTCTCAAATTATATCAAACTTATGAATTTCAATCTCAAAATGCAGGGGGAGGGATTCGAACCCTCGAACCCCTACGGGACGGGACCCTAAATCCCGCACCTTTGACCTGGCTCGGTAACCCCTGCCCG
>JAGGTO010000128.1 GCA_021163705.1 Thermoplasmata archaeon
ATCCAGATGCCCTTCTCCTTGGCAGTTTTTATTGCTATCTCATATCCTGCATCCGCATGCCTCACCACACCAAGTCCCGGATCGTTGTTAAGTACTCTTGAAAGCTTCATTTCAGCCATCTTTGTACCATCTGCCACCACAACCATGCCTGCGTGAATACTGTATCCTATACCTACCCCACCGCCATGATGCACCGAGACCCAAGTTGCACCGGAGGCTACATTGAGCATGGCGTTGAGAATTGGCCAATCAGCGATAGCATCACTACCATCTTTCATTCTCTCAGTTTCACGATAAGGCGAGGCAACACTTCCTGTATCATGATGATCTCGTCCAATAGCTATGGGGGCATCCACCACACCCTCTCTAACAAGCTCATTGAATGCAAGTCCAGCTTTTTGTCTTTCTCCATATGCAAGCCAGCATATTCTCGCTGGTAATCCCTGCCACTTAACATGCTCCTCTGCCTTGTCTATCCACTGGAGCAGATGCTTATTATCTGGGAATAGCTTCTTTATGACCTTATCCGTTTCATAAATATCCTCGGGATTACCGCTGAGGGCAACCCATCTGAAGGGTCCCGAGCCTTCGGAGAACAGTGGGCGTATATATTCGGGAACATAACCAGGTATCTTGAAAGCATCCTCTACACCTGCCTCCTTTGCCTGGGCCCTTATATTGTTACCGTAGTCAAAGACCTTCGCACCATGCTCTTTAAACCATACCATTGCAGGTACATGCTTGCGGAGGGATTTGCGAACCTCCTCAAGATACTTCTCAGGATCATTCTCCCTCAGTTCTGCTGCCTCTTCTACCGTGTAGCCTGATGGAATATAGCCGTTCAGGGGATCATGTGCAGCAGTCTGATCTGTCACAACATCAGGCACTATGCCACGCTTCACAAGTTCTGGATATATATCGGCGGCATTACCCCAGAGACCTATGCTAAGGGGCTTACCTTCTTTCAAAGCCTCATCCTTCATCTTGAGTGCTTCATCCAGATCATCGGTCCAGGTATCCAAATACCCATGCTTTATCCTCCTCTCTATGTGGGATTTATCCACCTCAACTATTATGCCAACACCGTTGTTCATGGTTATTGCAAGGGGCTGCGCACCACCCATTTCTCCCAGACCTGAGGATAGGACCCATTTACCTGTGAGATCATGCTGTCCAAATTCTTTACGAGCTACAGCATAAAGGGTCTCGTAAGTTCCCTGTAAAATTCCCTGGGTGCCTATGTAAATCCATGAGCCTGCAGTCATTTGACCGTACATTATCAGGCCTCTCTCCTCAAGTTCTCGGAAATATTCCCAGTTTGCCCATTTTGGTACAAGAAGAGAGTTAGCAATCAGAACTCTGGGAGCCCATTCATTGGTTTTGAAAACTGCCACAGGCTTACCAGACTGAACAAGCAGTGTTTCATCCTCTTCTAACTTTTTAAGCGTATCAACTATTGCATCAAAGGCCTCCCAATTCCTTGCAGCTCTTCCTGTACCACCATAAACAATAAGATTTGCAGGATCCTTTGCTACCTCAGGATCAAGATTGTTCATAAGCAATCTCAAAGGTGCTTCGGTTTGCCATGACTTGGCATTCAATTTTGTGCCTCTCGGCGCTCTAATCTCTCTCATAGAAGACGCTAATTAACATAAAGAATAAAAATTTTACTCAAAAAATCGTAGTTCTCAGAAAATTTAGATGTTTCAGGATGCAGGGAAGTTGCAGTATCCCGAAATCATTTACACTTCAGGCATTCACTCACAATATATCACATCCTTATTCTAAGGCTAAATTAATATACCAAATCCTCTATTCACCCATGAGCGGGGATGGCCGAGTGGTACGGCGATGGCCTGCTAAGCCATTGGGCTGTTGCCCGCGGGGGTTCGAATCCCCCTCCCCGCGTGTTCTCAAAAACATCTCAGCTAGGAGAAAATCCATAAAAATGATAATCACATTCTACCATATCGAAATTTTCTGATGCGAACATTCTCTATAAGCCAGCATAGATCTGCATCGCATCCTCCTTCTTCATATAGTTTTTTGAGAACCCTCTCATAATACCATCTCGCAACTTCCACATCTCTCACCGATTTCCAATATGACAGTACCTATATAACCTTTTTTGTGATTTATTTAGTAAATTTTCAATTTTCTTCCAAAAATTTCACCAAATTATACATTATTCTGTTACATTTCCCATCAATGAATGGTCTTACTATATAATCCACCTCAGTTCTTCTCCCTAGCAAGATGTCCTGAAGCATACTCGATTTATTCTCCTTTGTTTTTTCTACAACCTCCAGAGCAAGAGCATACACATCCGCATCAATCCCTCTTTTTTTGAGTGCTATGGAGCACTCTTCCCCAATGCATTTCATGATCTCTCTGAGATTCTCATTCAAAAGCCTGCCATTTTTAACACCCAGTACAGCGGTGAGAGGATTTATGCAGGCATTAATAGCGGCTTTTATCCATCTCCTTTCCATTATATCGTTCACCACCTCTGTTTTCAGACCACATTCTGTGAAATTTCTCGCGATCATGAGAACCCTCTCACTTATTTCTCCATTCTTCTCCCCTATGTAGGTATCTCCATAGCCTGCATGCCTAACAACTCCCGGTGAGATTAAGGTGGCACCATGGGTTGTAACTCCAGGTATAACATCAAAATTTGAAAGCATGTCCACTATTCCCACACCATTCTGGAAGGTCATTATTGCCTCTCCCTTATATTCTCTCTTTATATTTTCAATGGCCTCTTTAGTATCATAGGCCTTGACCGTGAGAATTATCAGATCATACCCTCCCGGGTAGTACGATTCTGCCTCCAGATGAAATATTCCCTCTGTGATGCCCGTAACCTTAAGTCCATTTTCCCTTATGCTTTTAAGATGCTCTCCTCTCGTTATAAGAAGGACTTCGTTCCTTCGAGAGAGCAGGGCACCAATTACACTTCCAAGGGCTCCTGCACCAAATATGGCAACTCTCATATTCTCACCTCATGCGAATATGGCTTTCCTACTTATAATATAATTCCACAGAGCTGCGGCACCCAATCCTCCCACATAGGCAATGTAATAGTTAATATGAACTAAGAGAAGAAAAAGAAATAGAAAGGTTTGCACTACAAATCCTCCAAAAAGGGTCCCATGATATCCCAGAAAGCGGTGAAATGTGGATAGCTTCTTTTTCTCCTTTTTGAAGACCCATCTATCATTGGGAAAAAAGGTCACGATTATACCGGCTTCCACAGATATAAGATATGGGGGAAGATACTCAAAAATTGAAACATTCTCAGGTAATCTAGAGGTGATTGAGAAAAATATGGCCGTGCTAATTACCATTCCCAGCAACCCAACTATGCTGAATTTAAAGAAGAGAATTAATTCGTATAATTTTCTATTCATTTTCGAGATTTTCCAGAGCTTCGCGGATTTCCTCATCATCAGGATTTCTCTTGAGCGCCTCTTTTAGATATTTCCGTGCCTCTTCCTTCTGCCCTAGGAACATATAGGATATGCCCTTGGCATACCATGCATCAGGATCATCTGAAAGCTTTATGCATTTATCAAATGCCTTTATTGCCTCTTTGTATCTCTCCAGATAATGGAGTGCAAGTCCCTTATTGTACCATGCATTATCGTACTCCTCATCCAGCTGTATCGCTTTTTCTGCAGCTTCCAGAGCCTCCTCATATTTATCCTGGAAGAGGAGAGTTACGGATAAATTATTCCAGGCTTCTGCATCCTGAGGATTTATCTCTATGAGCTTTCTGTAATATTTTTCAGAAATCGAATATTTCTCCAGTGCATCATAGCAGGATGCTAGATTGTACCAAGCATCCAGATTCTCAGGATTCATCTCGGTAACTCTCGTGAAATATTTGGCAGCCTCCTCATAATCCTCATTGTCAAAAAGAAGCATACCCTTTAGAAGAAGAAGATCCTCATCTTCCTCTTCTTTTAGGAGTGTGTCCACAATTTCGAGGGCTTCATCATCCCTCTCCATGGAGCGGAGAATATAGGCCTTGTAAATCATTGCCCTTCTGTTCTTCTCCTTTTTGATAAGCTCTTCAACCATCTCCAGTGCAGGCTCGTATAGACCCATTTGCAGATATTTCTGGAGATCATCTTCCCAGTTTTCCGTCATAGCCGTTATATTGCTTACTACCATAAAAATGTATTGCCAAGAAGTTTTATTAACATCTCCTCACTTAATGTCATGTGGAGTTTCCCTACCCCATGAGGGATGTTCAGAGAGATATAGTTCGAGATGTGGAAAATGCCCTGATGGAGAGAAGCCATATTGTGTTTGAGGCCCCAACTGGTACAGGTAAGACTGTGGCAGTGCTCTATCCCACAGTGAAATATGCCCTTAAAGAGGGGAAAAAGGTGATATATCTTGTGAGAACGCATACCCAGGAGAGACAGGTTATCAAAGAAGCAAAAAAATTGAATGTTCTGAGTATAGCCCTCCAAGGACGAAATAATCTCTGCCCCCTGCTAAAAGAGGAAGATGAGCTAAAGGAGGGTGATGCGGAAGAACTATCAATTTTATGCAGAAAATTGAAGAAAGAGGTAATTGAGGGAAATGAAAATGCGTGCATTTATTACTCCAATTTACTTAAAGATGGGGAGAAGATGCTAAATTACATAGATGAAATTCACACAGCCGAGGAGGTTTTTAAAAAAGGACTGGAGTGGAAAATATGCCCTTATGAGGCCCTCAAATTAAAACTTAAAGATGCAGATGTCGTTGTGGCTCCATATATCTATTTTCTCCATCCTGTAATAAGGAGGAGTATGCTCGATAGGATGGATGTGGAACTTGAAGATATAATTCTGATTGTGGATGAGGCACACAATCTTCCAGATTTTGCAAGGGAGATGAAGAGCATGGTTTTAAGTGTGAAGAGCCTAGAGCTCATGGAGAAGGAGGGGATAAAATACGGAAACCCCCTTATTCTTGGAATACCAATTGCAGATATAGCCGAATATTTAAAAGAGGGGATATACTCCATGAAAAGATTTGTTGGAGATGAGGAGGGAATAATTCCAGAGTATGCATTTGAGGAGGAGCTTTCAAAAATGATGAACATTGGATTGAAAAACATATCATCTCTAGCTCATGAGCTCATAAAATACGGGGAGATGGTGAGGGAGGATAAGGCAAAGAGAAAAAAGCTTCCCCGCTCCTACCTGTATCACACGGGAATATTTCTCTATTTCTGGAGAGAAGCCTATTCCTATGAGTACATAAAACTCATAAAATGGAGCGATAACCCTTCCATAGAAGTGTACTGCATGGACCCCTCAGCGCTAACAGATATATTCCGCAATGTTCATGCCTCAATTCATATGTCTGGCACACTTATTCCGGAGGAGTATAAAGAGCTGGTATATCTTCCTGAGGGAACACTCACTAGGAGATATCCATCACCTTTTCCTCCAGAGAATCTTCGAGTATTTTATGTTGAGGATGTCACCACAAGATATGAGGAGGTAGAAGAAAACATAGAAAGAATTGCGGAATACATTGAGAAAATAATAGATGTGGGAAAGAACACTGCGGTATTTTTTCCCAGCTACTCACTCCTTTCTAAAATTGGTGGATACATAGGCGAGGAGCATTTTGTTGAAGAGAGGGGAATGAAAACATCCCTCATATTTGATATTATAGAGAGATTCAAGCTACAGGGAGGTACATTATTCTCAGTTTTTGGGGGAAGAATCTCAGAAGGTCTGGATTTTCCAGGTGAAGAGCTTGAGTTGGTTGTTATTGTGGGGATACCCTATCCCAAGCCCACAGCGAAAATAAAGGCCATGGAGAGATACTATCAGGCAAAGTATGGAAAGGGATGGGAGTATGCTTTCAGATTGCCAGCCCTTATAAAGATGAAGCAGGCCATTGGTAGATTAATAAGAAGCCCAAGAGATAGGGGTGTGGCCATAATACTTGATAGAAGAGCATCCCAGTTCAGAAATGAAATTCCAATGAGGAAAGCGGAGAATATTGTGGAAGAGATAAAGAAATTTTTTAAGGAAAGAAAAAGGGGAGGAGGGGCGTCATCGTGATTTGTGATATATGATTGATGAGTTATTTCCTACCTATGTATGGGTATGCAAAATAGTTATATAAATCCTTCGCCATGGTATTTGTTAACATTTTTCATCTACCTGAAAAATTTTTTAAATACCTCCAGGGTCTCTTCACTTGTGAATTTGAGAATTTTGAATCCTGTTCTAATTTTTCTTGCTGTCACACTTCCAAGAACCTTGCCATTTTGAATTACCAGAAAACCCGAGTGATACTCTGGAATAAGGTAAGAGATTATTCGAGATAAAGGATCCTTGGAATCGAGTATCACAGGCTCATTGCCACTTATGCACTCAATATCCTCCAAATCCCTCCTGGGAATCCTGTACATTTTCCCATCGTTGAGGAAAAATCCCTTGATAAGGTCATGAGCATCTAGATGATGGGCTGCCTCCTCTATACTTACATAATTTGCAGATAAATGAGACACAATATCGGGATTGAGAAATCCGAAAATTGATATCAGCTTCTCCACATATTTCTCCACCGCATAATCACGAGAATATTTTCTTTCAATGTATCTGTAACCGCCTGGATAGCGTGCTATATAATTAAGTCTGTAAAGCTCCTGGAGAGCATTTTCGGTTCTCTCCACCCCCAGGGGCGATTCTTCCATAAGCTCTCTCGTTTCAATTTTTCTATGCCTTTCTATTATTGCAAGAATTGTCTGCATATCTTTATTTATTTCTCCATTCTTTAAGGCCTGAAATAGCGCAATATCTTCAGAAACTGCATAGGTTGTATAACCATGGAGATCTATTGTTTCATACAATAGCTCTGAGCGATAATATTTCTCTATTTCCAGTGGCTTATACGCACGAATGAGTTCAAATTCTGTATGCACACCCATGATATATTTTGCGACATCCAGGGTGGTTCTGAGCTTTCTTCCAGTTAAAACACGATTTTTCCATAAAAGATACAAAATTATGCGATGAATTGGAATTGTGGATGGATACACATCTCCACATATATAAAAATCACCTATTTTTTTGAAACCTCTGATTTTCTCGTATGCTAGCACTATATCTTCTTTGCAGAGCTTTTTATAAAAGGCTCTCTTATCTCCTATGCACTCCTTTACCTCAAGATAATCCCCATGATTCTTTATTTCTCCCGTAGCTAGAATTTTACCGTCCTTCACATATACATGGCTATGCACCTCTCCAAAGATATCGTAGATGCTGTTGAGCTGGGGATACACAAATGGATCCGTATATGGGAGTATGTATTGTCCCTTTCCCCCATGTTCAATTTTTTCATCATCATGAAAAAATATTCTACCATTCGAGCTTATCTTTTTGAACATTCCCAGATATTCCTTTGGATCAAGGGATGTGAGATATTCTATGCCCTTTCTAGTTAAGGGTCCGTAACCTCTCACTATCCTTCTAAAGAATTCCTCTTCACTTCCCTCAGGCTCTATTTTCATCATACGGTAGTAGTAACCTGTGGAGCCTCTTTTTTCCTCCCTGTAAATGTAGAGATTATTCTCCAGCTTCTCGATTATTCTCTTCACCTCATGGGGATAAAGGTTACTAACATTCTTTATCATTGTTGGGGTGGCATTCTTTCCAAGCAATCCTATAAGGGAGAGGAGCTTTTTCTCCTTCTCGTTGAGCTCTTCCCTCCTGTATACCTTTATAAGGAGGGGTGCATTCTTAATATCCGTGTAGCACAGACGACCACGCATAAATCTTCCATATAGAATCTTCCCTCTTTTTCTCGCATGTTGAAATTCTTCCATGCATCCTCTAGCCTTCAAAGAGGATTCATCAAATACCACCAGAAATCTATCAAAATACTCCTCGAGGCTCATATTCCTCACAATTTTTTGGAATCTGTGGGATTGCAGCTCCTCATACCCTATCCCCTCTCTCTTTTGAAGGGCCTCATAATCTTCCCTGAGCATATACTGCTCCCCATAACCTATTAGAAATACTCCCTTAACAACAGTACCCTCTTCCACCATGTATTTGAGCACTCTTCTAATATCCTCCTCCCCGAGATGGAGAGAGTAGACTATCTCCTCAAAGGTAAGAGGTGCACGGAAATATAACAAATTGTGTATGAGAATCTGAAGAGCATAATCTCTATCCATCTCCTCCCTGTTTCTCCTGTACCAGTAGACCTCACCGCCCTTTATTATTCTACCCACATGATAGGCCTTCTCCATGCATCTGAGGATCTCTCTCACCCTGGAGACCTGCATCTTCCTCTCTCTTGCAATTTCCTCAGCAGTTTTTATGCCCTCAAATTCAATTGTTTCATCGCATTCCCTTGCATAAAGCGTGGAAAATACGGGATAGTTCTGCTCTGTGGTCCAGAGAAGGCGGGTAGTATAGATAGATACTATCTTTCTCTCCTCCATCATCTCCTCCACATATCCCTTAAGCTTTTCCAGAGGAAGCTCAGAATAATCGAAGATATTTACACCTCTGCGATGAAGTACATCAGCCCCGGGTGCCCTATTGAGAAAGTTCAGTATGTCTTCCTTTCCTCTTATCTTTATCTTGTTATGGAAGTATGCGGTGACCTCAGATTCTTCAAACATCGCTGCAAGCTCCTCTTTGGGTATTACCCTCTCCAGAAGCTTCATATGCAATTCCTTGAGTAGAGCACTGCGATCCTCCATAAGCACTATATCCGATATGCCTGATAGAATTATGTTGTGGGCAAACACGCTTGGAGTATCACTGTAACCAAGACTTCTCACCTCTATCTCTCCATTCTCTACTCTTCTGAGCACCTCCCTGGCATTTGGCAAATCCATCACTATATTCAAAATTTCATTGTATGTTTCCTCCATTACGGGGAAATTCTCAATCTCACTTAGAAGCTTTAAAATTCTGTCACTTCTTAGCTGCTGTCTTGCCACAGAGATATCATGCCCCTTATAACGGCGTAGCACCATGAAAGAGCGAGAGGCACAGTGCCTGAACCTCTGCTTAAATAGTTCTGTGTTGAAGATGGCTTTTTTGAGAACATCTTCAAGCTCTTCTGCACCCAGTATATCCTTAATTTCCTCCAGCTTTATTCTTTTTTTAACGGTGAGCATAAAAGCATCGTCGCTCACACTTATGCCTACATTCACTCCATACCTCTCAGTAAGCTTATAGGCATAGGCCCTGGATAATGCGTCGTTCACCCTCCTCCCAAATGGAAAGTGGAAGATTATATTGTGCTTTCCCGATGCATCTATATAGCCCTCCAGAACAATCCTATCATGGGTTGGCACCACCGCGTGCATCCCCTGGGAGATATAGGAAACTATGCTTTTTGCACCCCTGTAATCCAGATAGTATTCCTTCATCAGGAGGTTTATGGTTGCGTCCTTTCCCCTTTTCCTTATGCTCTCTTCCACAAATTTTCTGAATTTTCCTACCTCGATGCTTAAATCAAAGGATCGGGGCAGCATCTCACCTACCCAAGAAGGCACGGTGGGTCTCTTTCCGGTTGCATCCCTAACTATGACCTTACCTGTTCTGATGCTTAAAACCTCATAGCTTCTTGCCCCAAGAACAAACACATCTCCCTTGCGTAATCGCTCAACAAACTTCTCACTTAGATCTCCAAGTCTTTTCCCCTCCTTATCCACCACCAAATAATCTGCCTCATCGGGAATTGTGCCCATGTTCATAAAGTAAATCATCCTTGCAGACCTCTTTCTGCCAAAAACCATATCCTCCTCGTCAAACCATATCTTGGAATACACCGCATCTCCCAGCACCTTCCCACCCAGATATCTCAGAACTTCCATAAATTTTTCAAATGATAGCTCGTGATAGCAGTAGGATTGCCTGATGAGCTTATAGGCTTCCATAACATCCCATCTCTTCTCCAGGCTCATGCCCACAATTATCTGGGCAAGAACATCCAGAGAGTTTTTGGGAATTCTTATCCTATCTATCTTTCCCTCATAGGCACATTTTATGAGCGTGGTGCATTCTATTAAATCATCATTATCAAAAACAACAAATCTTCCTTTGGATACTTCACCATAAGCATGACCACTTCTCCCTATTCTCTGAAGTCCCTTTGCCACACTCTTTGGTGAGCCTATTTGCACAACAATATCTATATACCCTATGTCTATTCCAAGCTCCAGAGATGTTGAGGATATCACCGCCTTGAGCTTTCCCTCCTTGAGCTCCTTCTCAACCCTCAACCTTGTCTCCTTACTCAGGGAGCCATGATGAGCCTCCAATTTTTCTATGCCCCTCTCCTTTAATTTGTACGCCACATGCTCCGCTCCACTTCTTGTATTTGTGAAAATCAATGTTGTGCGATGCTTATTTATTATATCCACAAGGATATCGTACATCTTCTCATTTGCCACCTCGTAGGGAACCATTGTGAGATCTTCCACGGGAGTTATAACTCTTAAATCAAGCTTCTTTCTCGCTTCAACCTCCACAATGTACATATCCCTGAGTTTATCATTCACATATCCAGCCAGATACCTCGCAATCTCCTCTATGGGTGCCTGGGTTGCACTCAATCCTATGCGCTGAAAATCACCCGCCAGATACCAGAGTCTTTCAAGATTTAGAGAGAGCATCACACCCCTCTTATTTCCCGCGAGCTCATGAATCTCATCCACAATCACATACTGCACATCCCTGAATTTCTCCCGAAACTTGGGAGCTGTCAGAGCCAGACTCAGTGACTCCGGCGTGGTTATAAATATGTGGGGAGGTTTCTTGAGCATCTTCTGTCTCTCGCTTGTACTCGTATCTCCTGATCTCACTGCAACCCTTATTTGTGGTATCTCCATCCCCTTCTTTTTTGCAATCTCCCCAATTTCCTTTAATGGGATTTCTAGGTTGCGATGGATGTCGTTGGCAAGAGCCTTAAGGGGCGAGATGTATACGCAATATACCTTATCTTCAAGCTTTCCCTCCTTGGCAAGCAGAAAGAGCTCGTTTATTATGGATATGAACGCTGTTAGAGTTTTTCCGCTTCCGGTAGGCGAGGATATTAGAATATTCTTACCCCTATGAATTAGGGGTATTGCATAGGCCTGAGGCTCAGTGAGCTTATTATATTTTGAGGAGAACCACTCTGCAATAACCGGATCAAAAAGCGAGAGTACATCGTTCATGCTCCATATCTTCTTCACCCAGTGCATAGCATACCCTCAGAAATAATCCATGAGCATGTCACCACATATAAGTTTTACGGCAAATGAGGCGCAAATTATTAATTATGATTGCCATGTGGGATGGAGGTGATTGTGATATGAAGGCCTTCAGGGTCCATGGAGAATACTCGCCCAGAGGAAAAAGATGGTTCAAGTTCAGCAAAGATGTGGTTGCAGAGAGCGAGAAAGACGCTCTGGAAAGGGTTTATTCGGTGATGGGGAGCAAGCACGGGATAAAGAGGAGATTGATAAAGATAAAGGCCATAAAGGAGATAGGTGTGGAGGAATCAGAAGATCCTGTAGTAAAATACTATTTGAGTGGTAGAAATGAATGAGGATGAGCTTCAGAAAGGCATAGCGACCCTGGAGCTTCTCAAGGTTCAGCTTGAAAATTTACAGAAACAGATAGATGCTATTCAGCTTTCGATACAAGAGATCATAAGGGCCGTGGAGACCCTGAAGGGGTATACCAAGATGGAAAATGATGAAATCCTTGTACCTATAGGTGCTGGAGTTTTTATATCCGCAAAGATTGGCGAGAAAAAAGGAATTATGAGCATAGGCAATAATATCTTTGTGGATCTTCCCTTAGAAAAGATGATAGAATCACTCAAAGAGAGAAGAAAGAAGTATGAGGAGCTGCTTTCCAAGCTCACCATCGACATGAAAAAGCTCCAGGAGAATTATGCAGTTTTAAGTGATAAGGTTGAAAAGGATTATCAGAAGTATTTAGAGGAGATGAAGAATGTTCAGAGCCCTTAAGGAAAAACTGGGACTCATAAGAAAAAGGGCCGAGGATCTGGAGGAGGGCTTTACCACGGGGATTGGCAAAAGGATCAGCGAGGAGAAGCTTGAGGATTTTCTCTGGGACCTGGAAATAGCACTTATGGAGGCAGATGTGGCTGTGGATGTGATAGAGAAAATCAAGGAGGATATAAAAAAGGAGCTTGTGGGAAAAAAGGTTAAACTTGGAGCAAACATAGGAAAAATTGTAGAAAATACCCTCAAGAATACCATAAGAAATCTTTTTTCCCAGAAATTTGATTTTGAGAAATTTATAAGGGAATCTCCTCGTCCCACCGTGATAATGTTTGTAGGTGTAAATGGAACTGGCAAAACTACAGTGATTGCCAAGATTGCAAAATATTTGATGGATAGAGGCTACTCCGTTGTTCTTGCAGCCGCAGATACATTCAGGGCGGGAGCGATAGAGCAGCTAGAAACCCATGGTAAAAATTTAGGTGTTAAAGTTGTTAAACATAAGGCAGGAGGAGATCCTGCGGCAGTATGCTACGATGCAATAGAGCACGCAAAAGCAAAGAGGAGGGATTTTGTTCTCATAGATACCGCAGGGAGGATGCAGACAAATCGCAACCTCATGGATGAGATGAAAAAGATTAAACGCGTGGCCAAGCCCCATCTGACAATTTTCGTGGGAGATGCCCTGGCAGGTAATGATGCCATTGAGCAGGCGAAAACATTCAATGATGCAATAGAAGTGGATGCAGTAATTCTCACAAAGGTGGATGCTGATGCCAAGGGAGGGGCAGCCATAAGTATAGCCTACGAGATAGGAAAACCCATAATATTCCTAGGCACAGGTCAGAATTATGAGGATCTTATGGAATTCGATGTGAATTGGTTTTTGGAAAGAATTTTCGGGTGAGAAGTATGGAGCTTGTGGATCTTATTGGAAAGACCCCTATGATAGAGGTGGATGGTGTATATCTTAAACTTGAGTACCTGAATCCGTCTGGAAGCCACAAAGATAGAATCGCATTGTACATGCTTAGAGATGCACAGGAAAAGGGTCTCAAAAAGGGAGATTATGTGGTTGAATACACATCAGGAAACACAGGCATAGCGGTAACATGGATCTCAAGGATTCTGGGCTTTAAGCCGGTAATTGTTGTACCGGAGAGTATATCTCCTCAGAAGATATCTATAATAAAACTTCTTGGAGGAGAGGTGAGAACAATATCAGGAGATGAGAACGGTGAGAAATATGCCCAGGAGCTTGCCAATGAGCTTGGAGGCATTTACCTTGCCCAGTCTAGAAATCTGGCGAATTTCCAGGCCCATTATGAAACCACTGCTCCTGAAATTCTCTCCCAGGCAGAGGATGTAGAATGCTTCGTAATGGGAGTTGGCACCGGAGGGACACTTTACGGGGTGGGAAAGTATTTAAAGGAGAGAAAAGGGGTAAAGAATTTCATGCTCGTACCCAGAGGTTCAGTTCTTCAGCAGGAGCTTATGGGTAAAAAAGAGGAGGATGAGGAAATACTTGAGGGTTTTTCATATCACTCATTTGATGACCTTATAAAGAAAACTATTGAGGAGAAAATAGTAGATGAGCTCAGAGTTGTCAGTGCAGAGCAAGCAAAAGAGGGAATGAGAATGCTTTTTAAGCTCGGCATCCCAGCAGGAGCAACTGCCGGAGCAAACTACTATTATGCTAGAAAAATAAGAGAAGAAAGAGGATGCAAGGTCGTAACATTAATCCCGGACCTCATCTACAAGTATCCAAAAATAATGGAAGAGTTATGAGGATTTTGGAAGATATTTCTCTATATATTTCCTGTCTATCTTTTTCAGATATCCTCTTGGAAGCATTGCAAGTAGATTCCATGCTATGCTCAGAGTCTCCTCTATGCTCCTGTCTTCATCCCTGCTTTGAGTGATGAACTTCTCCTCGAAGGCATCCGCGAATTTCAGCAATATTCTATCCTCTTCGCTCAGGGCCTCCTCACCAACCACAGCCACAAGGTCTCTGAGCCTTAGGCCCTCCGCATACGCTGCATATAATTGATTTGCAACACCTGCATGATCCTCGCGGGTTTTTCCCTCTCCTATACCCTCCTTCATTAGCCTCGATAGAGAGAGAAGGGGGTTTATTGGAGGATATATACCACGGCGATGCAAAGCGCGGCTGAGCACAATCTGCCCTTCAGTTATATATCCTGTTAAGTCGGGAATTGGATGGGTCATATCGTCATCTGGCATAGTGAGGATGGGTATCTGTGTTATGCTACCCTTTTTCCCAATTATTCTGCCAGCCCTCTCATATATGGTGGCAAGGTCCGTGTACATATAACCTGGATAACCTCTTCTCCCTGGAACCTCCTCCCTTGCTGCGGATATCTCTCTCAGAGCCTCACAGTAATTTGTCATATCCGTAAGAATGACGAGAACATGCATATCCTTCTCATATGCCAAATACTCTGCCACAGTTAGCCCCATTCTCGGAATAACTATACGCTCAATTGCAGGATCATTGGCAAGATTCAGAAATAACACTGTTCTCTCCAAGGCCCCAGTTCTCTCGAACTCTCTTCGGAAGAAATTTGCCTCCTCAGCTGTTATGCCCATGGCAACGAAAACCACAGCGAATTTTTCACCCTTACCTCTCAATTTAGCCTGCCTTGCAATTTGCGCTGCGATTTCGTTATGTGGCATACCAGAACCACTGAATATGGGCAATTTCTGCCCTCGAACAAGGGTATTCATACCATCTATGGTAGATATCCCCGTCTGAATAAATTCTCGTGGATAGGCTCTCGCTGCAGGATTTATGGGGTATCCGTTTATATCTCTCATCTCCTCAGGTATTATATCTGGTCCTCCATCTATGGGCCTTCCAGTTCCATCAAACACTCTGCCCAGCATTTCAAGTGAAACTCCTATTTTTAGGGTCTCTCCAAGGAACTTCACGCTCGTGCTCTTTATATCAAGACCTCTTGTACCTTCGAATACCTGCACTATTGCCATATTTTCCCTTGCTTCAAGAACCTGCCCAAGACGCTCTCTGCCATCAGGACCCTTAATTTTGACTACTTCACCATAGGCCACATCCTTTGTATTCTCAACTATGAGAAGTGGACCTTTAATTTCCCTTATTGTTCTGTACTCAACTTCCATTTATTTCACCCCTTTAATGAGGGCATCTATCTCCCTTTCCATCTTCTCCTCAATCTTTGCAAATTCATCTCTGTACGCTTCGTTGGGTATTCTGCCCATATAGGCAAGATCCTCCTTCACACTCAGCTTCCTTATGGAATCCATGGACACTCCACTTTCAACAGCATGCGTAATGAGATTGTGGAACTTCAGAATGAGCTTGAGCATAAGGTACTGCTTCTCAGCTGGACAATAGGTATCCACCTCATGCAGAGCATTCTGCTGCAGGAAATCCTCTCTGAGAGAACGTGCTGTTTCAAGTAGTGCCTGCTCCTTGGCAGGCAATGCATCAGGACCTACAAGCTGCACAATTTCCTGGAGCTCAGATTCTCTCTGCAGTATGCTCATTGCCTCTTTGCGCATATCATACCAGTCCTTAGCCACATTCTTCTCCCACCATACCCTCACAGAATTGAGATAGAGAGAATAAGAGCGGAGCCAGTTAATAGCAGGAAAATGTCTCTTATGCGCAAGCTCAGTATCCAGAGCCCAGAAGACCTTAACTATACGCAAGGTATTTTGAGTTACAGGCTCGCTGAAATCTCCTCCAGGAGGAGATACCGCACCTACAACGGTTACAGAGCCATACTTCTTCTCCGAACCCAGAACTTCAACATAACCAGCTCGCTCATAGAACTCTGCGAGACGAGATGCAAGATACGCAGGGTACCCCTCCTCTCCCGGCATCTCTTCCAAGCGTCCTGAGATTTCTCTCAATGCTTCAGCCCAGCGCGATGTGGAATCGGCCATTAGAGCAACATGATAACCCATATCCCTGAAATACTCAGCTATCGTTATACCTGTATAAATGGAGGCTTCTCTGGCTGCCACAGGCATATTTGAGGTATTCGCTATGAGAACAGTTCTGTTCATGAGAGGCTCACCGCTTCTTGGATCTTTCAGCTTGGGGAAATCCTCAAGCACTTCGGTCATCTCATTGCCACGCTCTCCACACCCCACATAAACGATTATATCGGCATCACTCCACTTTGCAAGCTGGTGCTGTGTCACAGTTTTTCCTGTTCCAAATCCTCCCGGTATAGCGGCGGTTCCTCCCTTTGCTATTGGAAAGAATGTATCAAGAACCCTTTGTCCAGTAACGAGGAGCTCAATGGGATCAAACTTACTCTTGAATGGCCTCTGCATTCTCACAGGCCATCTCTGATACATCTTTATTTCCTCTCCATTTATCCTTGCTATTGGTTCTTCTAGTGTGTAATCACCTTCTTCCACTATCCATTCCACCTTACCTCCCTTATTGGGAGGTACCATTATTCGATGCTCCACTATTTTTGTCTCCTGCACAGTTCCAAGTATGTCTCCCCCAGTAACATTATCACCAACCTTCAATTTAGGAACAAAATGCCACTTCTTTTTGAAATCTAGAGATGGAACATTTGCACCTCTCTTTATGAAATCACCCATCTGCTCCTTTATCTCAGGTAATGGTCTCTGAATGCCATCGTATATTTGTGAGATTAAACCTGGACCCAAAAGAACTGAAAGTGGAGCTCCAGTCCTCTCCACAGGCTCTCCAGGCTTTATACCGGATGTCTCCTCATACACCTGTATTGTGGCTGTATCACCATACAGCCCTATTATTTCACCTATCAAGCCTTCCTCTCCAACCTTAACCACTTCGTACATCTCGCTTCCCTTCATTCCGTTGGCAACGACCACCGGACCTGCTACCCTAATTATCTTTCCCATTTCTTTCACCTCTTCAATATATCTATACCTATTGCTCTTCTCACAAGCTCCCGCATTGGATCTTCATATTCAATTTCCTTCCTATCTGGAATTTCCAGTATCACGGGATATATACCTTTCTCTCTTTTCCACTCATTTATGAAGTCTCTTATCTCCTTTGAGATTATGGTGGGGATTAACACTATGGCAACATCCTTCATATCTCTTATCTCCTCAAGAATTTCCTTAGCCCTCCAGGAGTCCTCACATTCATAAACATCCTTTATGCCCGCAAGTTGAAAACCGTTAACAACATCCCTCGAGCCCACAACCACTATTCTCATGCAACATCACCCACCAGAAGCTCCCTTATTCTCTCCTTTGGTATATTCTCCATATACCCCTTGAGGATTGTCTTCAAATTCCTCGCTTCAAACTCCTTGGCAACTAGAAACATTATCAATGGACCCATGGAGGTGGAAAAGGTTAGGGCAATTTCATTTACCTTTCTAAGAAGAGTTCTATCTAGCTCAAGTTCTATTATGAAGGGATCATCCACATCCCTCAGAAATGAATAACTAGTTCCCTCAAGATGCGCAAGCGCCTCATCAAGAGTTCTGGCCTCTGCCATTCCCTTCAGCTTCCACTCACTTAGTTCGTACCCCCCCTCTATGAGATGCTCCTGTAGATTTTCCATCTCGGCCACCTTGCCCCTCACAATGCTCTTTATGTTTTGAATGTCTACAAGAAGTGAGATAAAGAGATTTGCAGGCTCCTGGGCATTCTCCTCCAGCATCCTTTTGCTCTCCACAAGATTCTTCATCACAATTTTATCAAGGATGAGCTCAACCTTAAGTAAATCATTTGTATCGTTCCACACCTTTATACACTCATGAAAGGGTGTGGCATCAAGTGCAGAAATAGCATCCTCCATACCCGTGGCCTCTACCATATGCTGAATTATCAGCTTTGAAATTTTTCTTCCCTCATAAACCATCTCATATATTCTGTTCTTTGGAACCTTTGCATATTTTGCCCTGAGAATTCTCTTTATTATGTTTGCATCATATTTGAGCATGTAAGCTTCTGCAAAGCTTTTGGCATCATCGGGTAGCATCTCCACAGCCCTCTGCATCATCGATATCATACCGCGCTCAATCTCCACATCATATTTTTTCAGATCCTCTATCTCATATCCCTCCTTCTTTATCTCGGATATAACTTCGCTGATTGAGGAATAGCTCAAAAGCTCATCTATATCTTCCTTCTGTGTGTACTTTGCCCCTATTGCAAAGATTGTGGCATTGGGTCCCATATAGGAGCCTATGCTCAACATTTTTCTGAAGAAACCCATGAGAAACGCTATGACTACGAAGATGGTTAACAGGGAGATCGTAACTGCCAGGATTATCACTGTGGTGTCAAGCATACTCTTCACCAAACAACCTCTCATTTATTTTTTTCCTGATCTCCGGAATATTCCTCCCTATAAAGGATTTCACACTGTAATCTGCCATTTTTAATGAGTCCATGCTCATTGCAATTACCCCACCACCAGGCACATCTCCGGGTACAATCTCAGCCTTTACCTTACAATCCTTTGCAATCTTCTTTACCCTCTTGACATCATCTTCCAGCACCACCAACCTTAGCTCATCTCCAAAAATGTTCTTCGCTTCCATTATGCTCCTTTTCAAATATTCATTGTACTTCTCACTTAACAATTCCCTTGCATTGCTAATCATCTCTTGAATTATAGCATCTATTACCTTTTCGCGGGCACTCATAAGTATCTTTTTCCCTTCGAGATGTGCCTGCGAAATGTGCATCTGCCTGATACTCTCCGCTTCCCTTCTCCCCTCAAGCTCCAGCTTCTTCCTTTCCTCTTCCCATCTCATCTCCTCTTTTTTCTTTATCTCCTCCAAATCTCTCTGAGCTTTCTCTTCATACTCCCTTATCTTCCACTGGGCATCTTCCTCTATCCTCTTTATTATTCTCTCAATGGCATTCATTTAGAACACCCCTATGGCTCTAAGGATGAGGATGGCAATCAGTAACCCGAATATTGCAAATGTCTCGCTCATCACCGACAACATCATGCTCTTTCCAAAACTCTCTGGCCTTCTGGTAAATGCTCCTATGCCCATGGCCGCCGTTATACCCTGCCCTATTCCACTTAATCCTGCAAAGCCTATAGATAGCCCAGCACCTATGGCACCTATTCCTACAAGAATAGATGTGCTTGAAGAAAATGGCTGAGAACCTCCCAGCATACCTACCGAGTATAGGATTATGATGGAAACAATCAACGCATATATACTCTGAGTCTCAGGAAGCACAGAAAATATTATGGATTTGGAGAAGGCAGATGGCTTCTCACTGGAAGCTGCAGCACCGCTTCCTGCTGCGATACCCTGACCTATGGCCGTTAAGCCACTAACACCAATTGCAAGACCTGCTCCAATTGTCGCCAATCCTATGCCCATAGGAAAGAGCTTGGGAGTGCCCCCAAACAAACCTGCTCCATTAACAATAAATATAGCTACGAGCAATCCATAAATCACCTGGGTCTCTGGCATAATGGCAAACACCATAATCTTGCCAAAGGAGGCTCTCTCACGCATTGTTGCATAAACGCTGCTTCCTGCAGCTATTCCAAGACCAATACCACTTAGACCTGCAAATCCAACAGCAAGACCTGCACCCATGGCCGCTAGACCAACAAACTCGGCAGCAGGACCGCTCATAAAATTGCTACCGCTTAACAATCCTGATGCGCTCAGCACAACTATCGCTATTATCAAGGCGGTTATACTAGGAGTCTCAGCTATAACCGAGAATATCATACCCTTTGTGAAGACTTTGGGATTCTCTGCCGTCGCTGCACATGAGCTTGAAGCTGCAATACCCTGGCCTATGGCAGTTAAACCACTAACTCCCATGGCAAGACCTGCTCCCACGGCAGCCAAACCCACACCCATGGAATAATTATTTATGTGACCTCCAAACAGTCCAGAACCGTAGAGAATCAAAATCGCCACAAGTAAACCATATATTGCCTGCGTCTCTGGTAAAATTGAGAATACTACCGCCTTACCATAGGATATCCTCTCATGCTGAGTTGTACCTATTCCCGTGCCTGCCACTATTCCCTGGCCTATTGCACTTAAGCCTGCAAGACCTACAGATATGCCTGCACCTATAGCTGCAAGACCTACGGAAATTGGCACCTCTTTTATACTTCCGGAAAATGCGCCTATTCCCATCATTATAACTATGGCTATGAGCAATCCGTATATGGCCTGGGTCTGCGGAAACGCCTGAAATACCAGTATCCTTCCAAACTTACTCTTTGAGCTTTCACCTATGGCAGCAGCACCACTCGCTCCCGTTATACCCACACCGACTCCAGAGCCTATGGCCGATAAACCTACAGCTAAACCTGCACCTATCAGGGCAAGATACGCCCCCAATCTCCCCTCTCCCACAGTGAATCTATAAGTATAATTCTCCTTTCCAATTATACGAAGCGTGTAAACTCCACTTTTTTCAAAGGTTACCTTGAACTCTTTACCTGTGGCAGTTATGTTCTTATCGCCATTGCTGAGCACCCAGGTAACATTTGAATTCCATATGAACCTGTATTCCTTCCCTACCACAAACTCTCCGGAGGAGTTGGCTTCGCTCAGACTCTTCTTCACAATTTTTCCTCCACTTTCATATTCCACCGTGGGCTCGATTCCCTGGGCATATCCCGCACTTAACGCAAGAACCAGCCCAAGGAATAACGCAACAAACAGAATCAGAATGAATTTTTTCATTTATTCACCTCCACTCGGCTATATCTTCTAATTTCCCTAAAAGGAGAGAATTTTACACCATCTCCCTCATAGAACTTGGAGAAGAACTCCACATACTGCAATCTCAGAGAGTGTACAAAGGAACCAAGGGCCTGCAAAAATGCGTTGCCTATATGCCCTACAACCAGGAAAAGCACTATGAAGAGATAAAGAGCAGCATTCAAATTTATGACTCCAATTATTCCAAAAATTAGAAGAAAGAGAGCCACACTTTTCTTGATGACATCCTTCTTTCTAGCCCAAAGAGCAAAGAGAGCCAGACCTATAATAAGAAGAGGCATACAGCAAACCATACTGCTTGCTCCTTCTGTTAGGGTACTGATTATTCCTGCCAGGATGTTTATTGTTAGTGCTATGCCTGAGGTTGCCAGATCCAATGCCAGAAGGCGGGAATAGGAGAGCCAATCTCCAACCATTCCTGTTATATCAAAGAAGAACAGTCCGTTTATGGATGCTTTTCTGTTTACCAATTTACCCATCACTCCAGGCAGAAAGAGGAAGAGACCTGTTATGGTGAAAATGGTGGATAACTTCAGTATGATGGGGCTAAGGCTCCACCATCCAAAATAGTAGCCTATTAAAGCACCACCTGCGGGAAGAAGTATGAACCATGAAACCTCAGCCTGGAGAAATTCATCATACTTCTTGTCTTTTAGGTGATGATATGCTCCCAAAATCAGGCCCAGGCTAATTTGTGATATACCTATTATCAGAGATATAACAAGAAGGGATATGGGGTCTTCCATGGGGTCCATTATTGGCTTATAATGAATTATACGATGAAAAGGATTGGCATTATTGAGCGGCCCAAACACCCCACCCTGAATTATCCCGAAGATTATGGCAGATATTCCTGAGATGAAAAGCACAGAACCAAGGGTTCTGTTTGTCCAGTTATGCTTACCTAGTAATTTCCACATAATAAAACCAGTGAGAGCCATTATAAATCCGTAGCCCGCATCTCCAAGCGTCAAACCAAAATATATTATGAAGAGAGGAGCAATTATTACCGTCGGATCTATATGCCCATATTTGGGTGTGGAGTACATATCCACAAAAGCCTGAAACGGTCTGAAAATTTTGGGATTGGAATATTTCACAGGTACATCCTCACCCTTTGCATCTCTCCACTTAATATATGAAAGCCCTCTGGATGCCTTTTCTATCTCCCTCTTACCCCTTTCAAACATCTTTTTTGGTATGTACCCCCTTATTACTGTGGTGTATCTCGTTTTTCCAAATTTCACATGCACTTCTTCCTTGAGCTTCTCATTGTAAAGCTCGTCCTTGAGAATTGCAAGTGATGAATAGTATTTCTTTCTTGCCTCCCCGATCCTCTTTAGGAGTTTCTCCTTCTCTCCATAAAGCTCCTTAATTCGTTTCTCCATTTGAGTGAGAACATTTGAAGGTTTACCACTCCAACCCTCAAGCTCAAATTCCATAAAGCCTGAAAATCTCAGGGCAGATTCAAGAGCTTTCCTATCCTTAAGATGAACTGCAGCCACAACAATATACTCCACATTCTTTTTCTTTCCCACAGTGACATACCATATTGCAGCTTTTTTATCCCTACTCAATTTCAGCAGGGGCTCTATGTTTCGTGCCCTTCCTGCTGTGATGTAAACATAGGCACCTTCTCCTAAATACCTAAGATCAAAGGGGATCCCGGTAAGAAGCTTGACCTGCTCTCTCTGGATCTTCACTCTCTCAATTTGGGAATTGACCCTCTCCCAATCTTCATACAGCTTTAAAAGATAATTCTCCACATCGGAGAGAACTTTTCCAGCTTCACTTAGAATTTCATCTCTCTCCCTTCTCCTGGCGGAAAATCTTTCAGGAACCTCGGGAATGAGCGAGGAGAGCATGCCTTTTTTCCTCTTTTTTGCTATGTTCAAAATCTCCAAAAGCTTGCCTATGCGAAATTCCATATCAACAATCTTTGAGAATTCTGATGAAGGTACAGCATTTTCAAGCCCCTTTATTTCATGGGAGGTGATGTGCATGAAACCGTTTCTCTGCATGGTTTTGAGTACATCATATTTTACATCATCATGCACAATTATTTCGACTTCCACCATCTTCTCGGGAAGGAGCATCCCTTTCACCTAAAGATCTCTGTGATTATCTCCTGAGCTACCTCCTTAATCCTATCCTCTCCTATTTTCTCTATTTTTTTCACTTTTTCTCTATATTCTTCCAGTATTTTCTCACCCTGAAGCTTTCCGTCAGCATCGGCACTTCTCTTCCACTTTTCAATCTCTTCCACAAGTTTTTTTCTCCTCTCTTCAATCTCTTCCATTATCTTTCTCTTCCCCTCTTCCACCACCTCTTTGCTTATCCTTTCAGCCTCTTGAATTCGCTGTAGTGCCCTGCTTTCAGCATCGCGAATTTTTTTAATCTCCTCCTCTATCATATCACTCACAGGGGAATGAGATTTCCATTTATAATAATTTTGGCTAACTCAAGTTTTTGTAAACTAAAGAAATTCTCTCCCAGGTTTAATATTGTGATTGAGTTCTCATAGCTTAAGAATTTTCATCACGAAGGCCATTATATCTGAAAGCTCTCTTGCCCTTATCTCCTGCGATGCTCCTATATGTCCACTTTTGGTCTCTACTCTCAGATATACAGGGGCACCCACATCTTTTAATTTTCTGGCGAATTTTAAAGCATGTCCAGGATGCACGCGGTCATCATATAACCCTGTGTAAATTAATGTGGGCGGATAATTCTTCTCCATCACCTTATGATACGGGGAATACCTGACAAGGAACTCTCTATCTTCAGTATCTGGATTTCCATACTCCGGGATCCACGCTGCTCCTATGTAGAGTTTGTGAAATCTCAGCATATCTATCACAGGATATCCTATAAGGGCGCCATCCATAACATCTGGACGCTGCACGAGCACAGCGGAGACGAGAAGCCCACCATTACTTCTTCCCCAAGCCACAACATCCATGCCCAGGGATTTAAGCTTTTCAAGACAGGCTATGTAATCGTCAAAAACATTTTGCTTTTTTTCCCGCATACCATCATGGTGCCATTTTTCACCATACTCCCCACCTCCCCTCAAATTGGTAACTACAAAACATCCTCCCCTTTCGAGAAAGGGAATTATATGGGGGAAGAAACGGGGTTTGAGAGATATACTAAAACCTCCATATCCATATACCAGTGCCTTGGAGCACTGGATGTTTCTCTTTTTAACAATGAACATATGCACCCTCGTTCCATCCCTGGAAACTGCCCAGTCCTCCTCTAGCTCGTACTCTCCCACAATATTTTCCGACTCTATCAATTCCATCTCCTTTCTTATCCTATAAATTCTGTAGGGAACCGAAAAGGATGTATAGTGTAAAAGCAGCTCCTTTTTTAGGGTATCCATGATCTCCACGCTTCCAGGCATATCAAACTCAAGAGTTTCCAATCGCTTGCCTTTTAAATTGTAGATCTCTACCATGGATGATGCATCTCTCAGCCTCACAGCTACGATCCTGCTTCCCAGAAGAGCCGCACCCTCCATTGGGTACTTCCCTTCAGGAATTACCTCACGGGATGGAGTTACTACCTTGCCAAGGCCACTACCCTCATAGGAAAGGATGTAGAGCTCATCTCTGTAATCAATAGGATAGCACATGAAATCTCCTCCGTAGACCTTCCTCCATTCCTCCGGGCTATCAAGGGGGCCAAAGTATACATCGCTTCTGTTCCATCCATAGGATACCGTGAGAAGTGCAAACTTTCCATCCTGCGTTTTTCTAAGATGTATGAAATACGATGTTGGCAATCCTTCTCCAAATACCATCTTTTCCTTTCCATCTTCTCTCAGAAATACTCTAACCGCAGGAGCATCTATGCCATCAGGCGTGCTGTCCTTTCTATAGAATCGAAGATAGTAGTATCTGTTCTTCTCCAACCATATAATATCTCCCACAGAGCCGCGAAGCTCATCAACAATATTTCCCGAGGATAGATCCAATATCCTCGTGATTCCCTCATCAGTACCCTCAGAGTATGTGTATGCTAAAATCTCCCCTTTATCATCCACATAAAAATTCTGAATTATTACATTTTCTCCAAGCTCCTTAGAGCTGAGAATTTTCTCATCATCCCTTATTATAACATATTCATCCTCTCTCCTGTAAAGCTTGAAATATCCCCTCTCTGTGACTCTAATTTTGAGTATCACGGGAATCCCCATATACCTTCTTATCTCAGGATATATTCTCTCCGGAAGCTGGCCCAGAAAATTTCTCAATCTGGTGTTCTCCTGAACTATGAAATCTATAACCCTGGCATCCTGAAGATTCTCCATCCATAGGAGCTCATCTTCCATAGCGGTGGATTACATCATCATAATTAATCATTTTGGGAAGATTTTAATAATGTGCACAAATCTCCCTTACATATGGAATACAAGATAATCCACGATTCCATTCATGGAAGTATAAAGTTTGAGGGTATAGCTCTTGAGCTTCTCGAAACCCCAGAGATGCAGAGACTGAGCGGTATAAAGCAGCTTGGCCTAGGATACCTAGTTTTCCCTGGAGCCAATCATACCCGTCTGGAGCACTCTATAGGGGTAAGCTATGTGGCAGGTAAAATGGGTATGGCTCTGGGATTAAGCTCTGAAGAAATCACGCTTTTAAAGGTAGCGGGAATGCTTCATGATATTGGTCACTCACCATTCTCCCACACTTTGGAGTATTTACTCTATGAGAAAACTGGTATGGACCATATGGAGATCACAGCTAAGATAATTGAAGGTAAGATGGACATCGTGAATGGAGAGCTGGAGGAGGGGAAAAGAGTATATGAGATTCTCGATGATTACTCTATCCCGAAAAATACCTTGGAGAGGATGATTCTTGGAGAGGTGGAGAGAAGAACGGATATCCTCAGCATTCATAAGAACCAGGCATATTTTGGAGATGAAAAGAATTATCTTGTGAATATAATAAGCGGAAGCTTGGATGCGGATCAAATAGATTATCTATTGAGGGACTCACATTATACTGGCGTGGCCCATGGAGCCATAGATTTTCCCAGAATTCTCAATACTATCAAGATAAAGAATGGAGAGCTTATGATTGACAAAAAGGGTGTTCCTGCCCTTGAAGGTATGCTTGTTGCCCGCGCCTTGATGTATTCTGCAGTTTATTTCCATAAAACAAGCAGGATAGGAGAACTCATGCTCTCCCGGGCTGTTGAGGAGATGAATATGGATGACTGGAAGGATATATATAAACTCAACGATGCAGAACTTCTAGCGCGCCTTCTTCAGGAGGATGGATACCCGAGAGAAATAGCCCTTCGCATAAAATACAGAAAGCTATTCAAAAAAGCTCTCGTGGTGAGAAAGGACGAGATAACTCCTGAAAAAGAGGAGGAGATCAGAGAAATATTTGATTTGAGAAGGAGGAGAAGGAGGGAAAGAGAGATTGCAGAAGCCACCGGTATAGAACCTCACTATGTTCTCATTGACATACCCCAGAAAATTGCAGATCTCTCGGAGCCACGATTGGCCAAGACGGATGTTAAAATAATTGATGGAAATGAAGTACATCCCTTTTCAAGATATTCCCCCCTTGCAAGAGCTCTGCAGATAAGAAAAGTTCAGGACTGGATACTTATGGTGGCAACACCAAAGAAATATGTGGAAAAAGTGAGAAAGGCTGCTACGAGAATTCTTCTTTAATTACTCTTCCTCCGAGCTTCCTCCCTTTTCACTCTCCTTCCCCTTGGTCTCACCCTTGGCAGCAATGACATCATCAATGCGCAGGATCATTATTGCTGCATCGGTGGCACTATCTATTGCCTGCTTGCCAACCCTTATGGGCTCTATTACGCCAAGTTCCTTCATATCTGTAACCTTTCCTTCATAGACATTTATTCCTGCATTTACTTGCCCATTCTTGTGCGCCTTTCTAAGCTCAATTAGCATGTCAATGGGATCATGTCCAGCATTCTCTGCAAGAGTGCGGGGTACTATCTCCATGGCATCTGCAAATGCCTCAATAGCAAGCTGCTGTCTTCCACCCACACTGGCCGCGTAATCTCTCAATCTGAGAGCTATTTCAACAGCACTGGAGCCACCACCTGTAACGATCTTTCCATCCTCAACAGCTTTGGCCACCACATGAAGTGCATCCTTGAGACTGCGCTCCACCTCATCCACAACATGCTCTGTGCCACCACGTATCAATATACTCACTGCCTTAGGATTCTCACAGCCTATTACAAAGGTCATGTTGTCCTCACCTATCTTACGCTGCTCCACAACCTCCGCATGGCCAAGCTCCTCACTGGTGAGGTCGTCAAGATTGGTAACTATCTTCGCACCGGTGGCCTTGCTAAGCTTCTCCATATCGCTCTTCTTTACACGACGCACCGCGTATATACCTTCCCTCGCCAGGAAATGCTGTGCCATATCATCAATGCCCTTCTGGCAGAATACTACATTGGCCCCACTGTTCTTTATCTTCTCAACCATGTTGCGGAGAATCTTCTCCTCCTCCTCAAGGAAGGCATGAACCATGCTCGGATCCTTTATCTGAATATTTGCATCTATCTCAGGCTTCTTAACCTCAAGTGCCAGATTTATAAGTGCAATCTTGGCATCCTTAACCACATTTGGCATGCCTGGATGCACCTTCTCCTTATCAATGATCATTCCCTCTATGAGCTCTGTATCATCTATGGCACCTCCCTGCTTCTTCACAAGCTGTACAGAGTCAATATCCACATACCTCTTACCATCCACTTCCTCCACAATTTTCTTCACAGCCTTAACTGCAATGGTGCTCAGATGCTCCTTTGCCATACTTGCACTCTTGCTGCTTAGCGCGGTGGCGGCTATCTTCTTCAGGGTTTCCTCATCCTCCAGATCTATAGGTGTGGCTATCTCCTCCAGTATCTCCTTAGCCTTCTCAGCAGCTAATCTATATCCGGAGGCTATAACCGTGGGATGAACATTCTGCTCCAGAAGTGCCTCTGCATTCTTAAGCAATTCTCCGGCGAGAACAACAGCGGTGGTTGTTCCATCTCCCACCTCACTATCCTGAGTCTTGGCAACTTCCACCATCATCTTGGCTGCAGGATGCTCCACATCAATCTCCTTGAGAATTGTAACTCCATCATTTGTGATTACAACATCCCCCATACTATCTACAAGCATCTTATCCATTCCTCTGGGACCAAGAGTGCTGCGCACTGCCTCCGCTATTGCCCTGGCTGCTGCAATGTTATTCTTCATAGCTTCTCTCCCAGTTTCCCTCCTCGTACCTTCCTTTAAAATGAGTATTGGCTGCCCTGCCATCATTTTCCATCACCTCGGCAGGTGTAAAATATTTCTTCTATATAAAGATTTCTAATCGTAG
>JAGGTO010000014.1 GCA_021163705.1 Thermoplasmata archaeon
AAGAAAAAATTTGAGAGGGTTATTGTGGGCATAGATCCAGGTCCTAAACCTGGAATAGCTGTGGTGGGAGACGGAAATTTTGTGGAAGAGGTACAGCTGAGTGATGTTGAAGAGGTGAGATCATACATTGATAAAGTTTATGAGGGCTACCGGGCCGATAGCTTCATTGTGAGGATAGGAGATGGCGATCTTGTGAATAGAAACAGGATAATAAACGCACTTGTGGATGATTATAGGGTAGAACTTGTGGATGAGAGAAATACCTCAGAAAGCATAAACAATAAGGATATTGAATCTGCAAAGGTCATTGCATTTACGAGGGGAAAGAGGGTGAGAAAAAAGCTCAACCTGATCATCAGGGAGGGATACCTTAGAGATATTCAGAGAAGGAGCAGGATAGAGAGTCATGGAGAGATAACAATATCCAGGAGTCTTGCAAGGGAAGTTGCACTGGGCAATTTGAGTCTTGAGGAAGCCATAGAGAGAATGAGGAGGAAAAATGAAGAGGGATGAGGCGATAAAAAGGATAGACTCTCTGGTAAGTGTTCTCACTGTGGATATACCCGCAGTTCTCGAAATTCATGGTAAAAAATATTTTCTTAAGGAGGATATTGTTCACGGGGAACGCAAGAAACTTATTGAAAAGTACACTGAAATTTACCATATGCTAAGAGAGGAAATCAGTGAGATGGAGGATGTGCCTGAAGCTCTTGTAGAGAAAACTCTTATCCTTCGCCGTCTGATTCTGTTTCTGAAGGAATACAGAGAAACAGACAGGAGAGAGGATGCTGAGAGATGGCTAGAATTTATTAAAAAAATTGAAATTTGAAGGATTACTTTCTCCATTTAGGTGCGGCCATGGTTTTTCTTCCCTTTCTTGAAAGATAGGTAAACACCAGCATAACTGCAAGTACCACAAGTATCCCTACACTGGAGTAGTAAATGTAATCGTAGCTTGGCGGTTTTCCATAATAGAACTGGTAGGAGTAGATATTCTTACCGTTTCCGAAAACTATGCCAGGGGTGGCTATTTCAATCCTCAATGTATGCTTCCCTTCTTGCAAATTCTGGGGTAACCAGTTATATGTTACACTCTTGGTAGAATTTGCCTTCACCTTATCCACGAGCATATTCCCAATGTAATCTCCATCAACATAGAACTTGAGCTCTACATTTTGAATATCATATTCATTGGGATTTTTTAATTTCACCTTGATTGGTAGTGGACGCAGCACATACAGAGAAATCTTTCTCTCGAAGATCCTTATCTTATCTCCATTGATGCCATAGAGCTTGAAGCTTATGTACACTGTCTGAGGAACTTTGGGAGTTGTCACTTCAAATTCAAAGCTGCCATTGGTGGAGGTCTTTGTTACCTCATTTAATGGCTCTGCACCGGTTAAATTTCGGCCTGCAAGGAGCATTGTGCACTTATATTTTTCAAAGGGCTCATCAATATACACCCGATACTTTACCTTAGTTTCAGTTGCAGCCCAGGTAGGACCTTCGATGTGTACTCCTCCCTCTGCAGCTGATACGCTTCCTGATAATGCAAGGATGGAGCCAATAAACAGCAAAACAATCACTATGGCCATTCCTCTCATTTTCTCTTCCTCCATAGAAGTAACAGAGCAACTAACATTCCAACTGATGCAATCCACAATCCATACCATTCCTCGGGAACTCTGAACTCGGTGTAATTTGAAACATCATTTGCCTTTATGTACACCTCATTCATTGAAACATGTGTGCTCTGCAAGGGAATGCTTAGAATATGTATATTCTCGTCTTCAAATATCTCAAGCTTCAGGGGTGAGGATAATCCAGGATTACTCTTAATTGGTATGAGCTTTATCTCAATATTCCCACTCTCGTGAGATTTCACACTGGTAACATTGCTTTGCTTCCCATTCACCAGAAGCTCCACATCCCATCCCTTTACCCTGAGCTCCTCACTGTTAAGCACATATACCCTATATTTAACCTCACCATTTCCATCATTCTTTATGGTGAGATTATAAACCAGGGCATTTTCATTCCATTCCTCTACTTCATAGCTGAACTTGGAATTATACTGCTTCTCTACATACACGGTGAAATAGGCATCCGAGACATCCCCATATCTTGCCCTTATATGCACAGTCACATTTCCAGCCCTGGCCTCAGGTACCTTTAAAGTTAATGCCACCACTTCACTCTCTCCCGGGTTGAGAGTATAGCTCTCTCCATTAACTATACTCCATCCAGAAAAGCTCTCAAGCTTTATGCTCTCTCTGTCGTTTCCAGTATTCTTCAGTTTAACAAGGGCATGTATCTCTCCACCGGGCACTGCCACCTTATCCGCCGCAAGAACATTCATATTGACCATGTGAATGCTATTCCGTTGAAGCACTAAATCCATGTATGTATCCCCCTTCACAGCAATACTCTTTCTTGCTGAATAGTTTATCCTTAAGCCATACTCATCCACCTGAGTTCTGCTCTCAAATGCATACTCTCCTGGGGGTAATATTAGCATATAGCTCCCGTCTGTAGTGATTTTCATTGCCCCATAGGAACTCTGTATTTTTATTGCCAAAGATACCTTCTCCTCTTTGAGATAGAGAGATCCCATTACCACATAACCCTTTGAATATACAATATCCCTCTCAAGCTCACCTGAGTAGAGGGTAATATTTGTAAGGTATGCATACTTCTTCTCGCCAAGTAGATACCAGCTATATACCATATATCTACCCGGCGTTATTTCCACATCGAATCTTCCAGCAGAATCTGTGGAGAAGGTGATGTTCTTCTTTCCACTCTCCAGAGCTATCAGTTGAATAACAGCATTGGACACCTCTATACCTTCGGCTATGGCCCTTCCACTCCAGTGGGACATTATCTTATTTCTCACTATGTATAGGGATATGCTTGTTGCCTCAGAAATGTGTGCGCTTTTTTCTCCAAAGTAATGGTAGTAAACTCCATTGATGAGCTTTGTATCATTTACCATAAATATGTAATCCCCTGCTGGCAACAGTATGGAGCGATATTTCCATACAAAGCTTAGGCCAGAGTAAATTATATTCACGGGCATATAGGAGCTAACATTCTCTTGGGCTATGGATACCCAGTGCCCTTCCTCCAGAGATAGGGAGAATACTGTATTCTCATAAACATCAACAATCTTTATTTTCACTTCGTTGCCACTCTTTGCATACAGAAGATATTTTCCCAAGGGCAGCTTAACATCTTTTCCTGTTGCAATCTCCTTTCCATCTTTATACCAGTGAAGCTCATTTGCTTGAGTCATAACCTTTACCTTGGCATATGCTCTATAATTGATATCCTTTCTCACCTTCCC
>JAGGTO010000034.1 GCA_021163705.1 Thermoplasmata archaeon
TAGTTCATTGTTGGCTTTTTTCCTACGAATACAACGTTTTCCTCTGCCATTTTTCATCGCCTCCTTTTTTGGGTAAGTGAGGAATAGGCTTTATATATTTATATTTTTCCTACTCTCACCTGCTTTCTAAACTCATTTGAGATAGAACTGGAAACTCTTTTGGCTCATAGTCTTTCATTTCGTTGTTCATGAAATCCTCATAACCCTTGAGATCCAGGAGTCCATGGCCGCTGAGATTAAATAGAATCACCTTCTCCTCATTTTTTCTCTTGGCTTCCAGAGCAAGATCCATTACCCCTTTAATGGCATGGGCACTCTCGGGAGCTGGCACTATCCCCTCAGTTCTGGCAAATAGAACCGCGGCATCAAACACCTCTCTCTGATGGTACGCCATGGGTTTCACAACGCCATGATTCACCAGAATGCTTAAAGTTGGGGCAAGACCATGATACCTCAATCCGCCAGCGTGTATAGGTGGAACATAGTAGGTATGTCCAAGTGTATGCATTTTTATTTTTGGTGTTAAACCCCCACTATCTCCAAAATCGTATGTGTATATTCCCCTCGTCATGCTTGGCGCAGCCCTGGATTCCACCGCATAAAACTCATATTCCTCTTTACCCCGGATAAAATCCCGCACAAATGGGTAGATGAAGCCCCCAAAATTGCTTCCTCCACCCACGCATCCCACAAGAATATCTGGTTGTACATCAATTTTCTCCATCTGCAATTTTGCCTCCTCGCCTATCACAGTTTGATGCATAAGCACATGATTGAGAACGCTTCCCAGGGAGTATCTTGCATTTTCGTCTTTAAGAACATCCTCTATGGCCTCACTTATAGCTATTCCCAAACCACCGGGATGCTGAGGATCCTCCGCTAAAAATTTTCTGCCCACCTCGGTTCTATCGCTGGGCGACGGATATACTTCTGCACCGTAAACATGCATGAGAATCTTCCTGTATGGTTTCTGAAGATAGCTTGCCCTGGCCATATACACCCTTATCTTCAATCCCAGAAGTGAACCAGCGACAGATAATGCGGTTCCCCACTGACCAGCACCTGTTTCTGTTACAAGCCTTTCTATCCCCTGCTTCTTAGCATAATATGCCTGTGCTATTGCCGTGTTTATCTTGTGGCTCCCTGTTATTGTCTCACCTTCGTATTTGAAATATATCCTGGCGGGTGTGTTGAGGGCTCTTTCAAAATTGGTGGCCCTGAAAAGAGGGGTTGGTCTTCCTATTTTCAGGTACATCTCTCTCACTTCATTCGGAATATCAACATATCTCTCACTGCTCATCTCCTGTTTCACAAGCTCCCTTGCAAATATGCGCTCGAGTTTCTCCCGCTTTATGGGCTCGTCGGTCTCAGGGTCAAGAGGTGGAGCTAGTCTCTCGGGCAAATCCAGAAGTATATTGTACCATCTCTTCGGTAGAGAATCCACATCCAGAATAGACTTCAGTTCCATTTTTTCACCTCCAAAATTTCGGTGCCCGCTTTATAAATTAAAATGCTCACCAAGTTATAGATGCCAAACGTACTCACTCCTTAATTTCGCGGGCATAAATAGCGCTATGGTCATTTCCTATAAAATTATTTGGCCAAAAAAAGTTGGCGTAAGATTATTTGCCCTTGTGTTTCTCTCTCCACTCTGCCCAGAAGTAAAGGAATGTTGGAAGTATGAACACGGAAAGAAGGAAGCTGTAGAGTATGGATATGGTTGCAATCTCCCCGAACTGTCTGATTGGTGGCATGGATGATAAACTGAGTGTTCCGAAACCTGCCATCGTGGTTGTGGCCGCACCAAATATGGAAGTGCCAGTATGTCTCACAGTTTTTTTAAGAGCTGTGAGTATATCCTTCTCTCTATTCCAATCCTCCAGGAATCTGTGAGTTATGTGAATAGCGTATGTTATACCGAGTCCTATGGTAAGAGATGTGATTGTTACTGTAACCACATTGAAATTTATTCCCAAAACATACATAGTGCCCAGAATCCAGAGAAGTGCTATGGCCACCGGAAGCGTTGTGATCGCTCCGAGCACAAAGCTTCTCTTCTCCCAGTAGAATATTATAGTAAGGACTATTAGCGAGGAGATCAGGGTGATTATAAGGGAATTCCATTCACTTCCCTGTAGAAGATCTATTATATGATATGTGAGAAGATCACTTCCCGTTGCAATGGCCTTGAGATTTGCATCTTTGAGAGGCTTTATATCTGAGTTTAGCTCCTGGTAGAGAATTCTGTATTCCTTATCGGTATCTGCATAACTGCGTACTGTGATTAGCATCATATCAAAATTTCCATTTTTATCCATGTGGAGAAGATTTTTACCCTCATCCGTATTCTCATATAGCCAGAGATATATATCCTCAATATTCTTATCGGGAAGATCATCGCCATTGGTATCGTTCTCCATAACCATCAGTGCAAAGCTGCTATTTTTCTCCCTCATCTCCTGAATTAGTGTGTAAATACTTTTGGATTGTGCATAGTCCACAAAGCTGTCATCCCTTAGGTTATCCATAGTTAACTTAACAGCTTTTAGAGTTTGAGGTGATGCAATATTTCCCTCCACAAGTATATAGTTATCGTTCAGCCCTGAGGAGTTGAAGTTGTCCATCATGAACTCTATAGTGTCTGAGATCTCCAAATTGCTGGGAAGGAAATCCTTCAGATCAAAGGTGGTTCCTATATTTGCACCTCCATACGCGGCTAAAAGAGTGATTATTATTACCACGGCAAGCACGACATGCCTGTGTTTCTCTGCACCTATCGCGCCCATGGCCATGGTCTTGTTTAATAGGACAACTCCAGAACCCTCCCTTTCCTTCTCCTTCTTTATTTTCAGTTTTCCCTTCTTCTCTCTTCGGGAATCAATGTATATCTTTACCCCGGGTATGAATGTTGTGAATATTACAAATGCGCCAATTATACCTATTGCGTTCATCACTCCAAAATCCGCCACCGGAGGAATGGGAGAGGATATGTTGGATAGAAATGCTATCACCGTTGTAATGGTGGCAAGTATCAATCCCATGCCCAGATGAGTTATCATCTCTTCCATAGCGTTCCTTACCTTCCTTCCTTTTCTGAGCTCTTCCCGATATCTCAAGATCGTATGTATGGCATAATCTATGCCTAAACCAACTAGAAGAACTGCAACCGTGGTAACAATCTGGTTGAAATGATATCCCGCCATCACACCAAATCCGTAGGCCCACACTATGGCCATCCCTAATCCCAGAAGGCCAAGTACGGTATCCAAAATACTTCTGAATGTTATGAGAAGTATTACTATCACAAGAAGTATTGAAACTGGAAGTAGAATATTTACGGTCTCGTTGGCTGTCTTTTCAGTGGCCTTTGAAATTAAAGCAGCACCCATTCCTCTTATCTCTGAGGAGGTTTTCACCTGCTTTGCTATCTTCACAACCTCACTTTCAAGCTTCTCCATTCTGCTGCTATGATCCACGCTGCTTTCTCCCGGTAAATAGGTGCTGTTAAGCATAACGATCATCATTGCCGCTTTGGCATTTTCTCCATCAAAATCCTTGGAGAACATGCTTCGGAGCTGGGAACTAAGCTGCTTCATCATATATGAGAAGCCTGTAAATTGAGGAATATATTTGAGAAAGTAATTCAGGCCTGAGGTGGCATTCTCCATACTCTCGCTAAGATTCCCGTAGAATATTGTGGAGACCTTAACGGATTCATTTCCTGTGGTATCATATACATATCCAATATTTTTAATTAGTTTTGCAAGGTGCATATGGGCATCTTCCAGAGTACTTATGGTATCGTTTACCACTCGCATTGTGTGATTTACTCTTTCCTCCAGTGGAGATGGATCATAATTTTCTATGTCCCTTATTGTTCTGCTTATATCCTCCTGAGTCATGTTGCGGAGAATCTCTCTTTTCTCATCTATGCTGGGTGAGAGGTCAGGCATGCCCATCTCAATATTTCCAGGCATCTCAAATTTCATAGAAATATTCGAATTTGAAAATGTACTCATCATATCCATCTCTCTTAAAAACATGGCCTCTATCTTTCTCTTGTAATTTATGCTAACATCTGAATCAAATGCATGTTTTAGGGAATAGAAGATTGGAGGAAATTCAAGGGATGTTGATGCTCCGGAGGAAGAGCTCATCATATTCATTTCCAAATTGAAGATATTTACGGCAAATTTTCCAGTGGATGGTGAGTTAAGGAGAACATGATCCATATCATCCAGCATCCTGAAAAACCATCCAACAAAATCGCTTTGAAATGATTCTTTTGCTATTTCCATCGTCTCCTTTTCCTCTTTCATCTGCTGTATGGCCTTTTCCATTCCATCCTTAACCGCCTCTATTTCTAGAAGTGTATAGGATAGGGGTGCAGTGTTAATCTTTCTCTTTATATCCTCTAAGGTATTATTAAGCATAAGGGTGGATTCATAATTTTTCAAGAACCCTTCACAGGCAAGCTGGGTAGCATTAGCCTGATAAAGGGCATCATAAAATATGTGAGGATAAGATCCCCATGCATTCAAAGTATCCAGGAGAATCTCCAGCATCTTCCTCCATTCGCCTGTGGAGTAGGGAAGAAGAGAGGATATGTTCTCTTTCACATTTTCAACAATCATTGGGTTAAGAGTTCCCTGGGAGAAATTCTGTAGAAACTCACTCAAGGATCTGTTTAGCCCAACATAAAATGGTACCATCCTGCCCATATTTTCAAGCTGAGGAGTTATTTGAGAAATTGTGGAATTTATTACAAATAGAGCTGTAGCATTATCCCCGGCAATTAAAGCATTCTCCGTTTGATTAAGTGCATCCAAAATAATTTTGCTCTCATTCATTCCCTCGGATAATGTGCTCAGGGAATAATTTAAAGAGCTAATTGAGAAGTCATAAAATGTAAGCTTAAAGTAATGTACACTTATCTCCTTATCACTCAAAGAGAGGGAAGAAGAATTCATATCTTCCATAAGATAGTTCATTATCTGCAAGAGGGAATTATTTTCATTCATCCCTCCCTCCCCAGCAGGAGGCGGGGTTAGAAGTGTGAGAACTCTGGATTTTATACCGTAGTCCCCTGTGCTTAAAAGAGCGGATGTGAGATTCTCCATTATCTTCATAACTCCCGTTGGGTATGATTCTCCATTCTCTCCAGATGGCATTACAAAGATCAGGAGAACTATATTTTTTGCATCCTCTCTCAATAGGGTGGCATTCTCATATATATCCCGATAGTCACTAAGAATCCCATTTAAGGTATTAATAGGCACAAGCAAGGGTGTTACATTGATGGAGGATAGAGAAGAGGACATATTCTCAAGCTGTTCCATCAGGGTATTTTCAAAATTTAAGGTGATATTCCCAAGAATTATCATATCCGCTGGGGAGAGTATGCTATTTTCAGGGTTATCTGGAGTCTTTAGATTCTTCACTATGTAACTACTATTTAAAAGGGCTCCTTTCACCTTTAGCATATCCTCAAGGGTGCCTTTATTTACGGCATTGGAAGATATAAAAATGAGCTCCATTATATCAGTAGAGCCAAATTCATCGGTTATTTTTAACTCAGCTTTGACCATCTCATCATTTGGCAAGAATGTTTTCAAATCAGCACTCATCCTCATCTGGGATGCATAGTATCCGAATATGGAGGTTATTAGAAGCACAACAATTACCGCCACGAGAGGTTTTCGGCTCACAGCTCTACCAATTACTCTCAGATCCATGGGATCACCAGGGGGCTAATGCCTTTGAAATATTTAAGTTTTTGGAATTTTCAAATCTAAATTTTCAAATTATGTCCAAAATGTATCATTTTTCTGGATTTATTTTGAAAAATTTAAATATGATGATTCATTATCTTCTATGTGAAGCTTACATCTCTGGAGAGGAAGGTACTGTGGGGTCTAACCTGTCATCCAGAAATGAGCCTAAAGGCTCTCTCCAGAGAACTAGAGCTCAATTACTGGAGCATATATAAAATCAGAGAGAAATTTAGAAGGGAGGGACTAATTAAGGAGGTTCTCATACCCAATTACAGGGCCCTGGGATTTGAACTTCTCGTGGCTGGATACGGAAGCATAACCAGGGAAAAGCTACAGTACATATCATCTTTGGAGAAGGCAATAAAAAATAATTGTGAGATATGCGAATCAGGAATGTTTTTTGCTTTCACTGAATCTTATAGGGGATTCACCCTTGGTGTGATGAAAAACTACACACAGTTGGTGAAGAATTTGCTATATATGGATAGAATCACTGGATTAAGGGAAATTATGAGAAGGGAAACCCCGAAGCTCATACTCTTACCTTTAGAGATTACCCAGTTGCCCATATTTTTTGATTACTCAAATCTTATCTCAAGAGAATTTGGATTTCCCACCTGTTCGAGAAGGAGAATCTTAAACCCTTCTGGCACTCTTTCCAGAAATGAAATTATTATAATGAAAGAACTTGTACAGAAGCCTGCAATAACTCTCAAATCACTTTCTGAGAAAGTTAATATGAGCAGAGAAAAGGTTAGGAAAATAAGAGAGAAACTCCTTAATAAAGGATGGTGTATTCCTCGGGTAATCCCAGATATGAGAGCCTTGGGTTACGAGGTCATTGTTTTTGCACACTGGGAATCCAATCCAATGGGGATAATAAAAATAGAGAGAAACATAAAGAACCTGGATATAGATCTCTCCCGGGTTATATTCCTTGCATATAATCCTCTGGAAGGTATTGTCATTGCTTTATTCAAATCCTTGGGTGAGAGCAGGGAGATAATTTCTCTATTTTCAAAATTTGTGGAGAGGGAAAATGTACTTATAAGGGAGCCGGACATCCTCTTCCTCTCACTGGAAGAGGGAAAAGAAATAAAAAGTCACGAGCATCATCCCATACTATCTTCCCTTCTATGAGTTGAGAAGTTTTTCTGTGATCAATACTTCGAATGCTGTTCCATATGGCAAAGCATCTTCATCTATATTGAATCTTGGATTATGATGCGGATAGATAATGCCCTTTTCCTCATTCCTTATTCCAAGATACACGAATAATCCTGGAATTATCCTCGCATACTCAGAGAAATCTTCACCTCCCATGGTCTTCTTTTGCTCCACCACTCTCGTTATTTTTGAGGCTACCTCCTTTCCTATCTGAGCTAGCTCTTCATCATTTACCGTGGCGGAATTCAATTTTTTATATATGAGTTCACCCCTGCATCCAAGAGCTAAGGAATGGTGCTTGACTATCTCCCCTAATCTTCTCTCAATTAAAGAGCGAACCTCCTCTGAAAATGTTCTAACTGTACCCTCCATTTCCACATTTTCCGGTATTATATTAAATGCAGTTCCACCACTTATTTTACCCACAGTAACTACCGCACTTTCAAGAGGTGATATGTTTCTGCTAACTATACTCTGCAAAGATGTAATAAGTGAAGATGCACATAATATGGGATCATTCGTTTGGTGGGGTGAGGCTCCATGTCCACCCTTTCCCCTTATAATTATCTTGAAGTGATCCACACTGGCCATAATCGGACCCGGTGAAATAGCTATAACCTTTGAAGGCAATTCTGCCCAGACATGAAGGCCTATAATCTTATCCACACCTTTCAAGGCACCATCATCTATCATCCTCTTAGCTCCGTTTAATCCTTCCTCTGCAGGTTGGAATAAGAATCGCACATTTCCCTTTAGTTTCCTCTGAGAAAGGATCTTCGCTGCAACAAGAAGCATGGCGGTATGGGCATCATGACCACAGGCATGCATCTTCCCAGGATATCTGGATTTATAAGGCACATCATTTTCCTCCTGGATGGGGAGAGCGTCCATATCCGCCCTCAAAGCGATCGTCACATTTTCACCATTGTCCAGATAGCCCACAACTCCCGTGGTGGCCATTCTCTTAGTTTTTATGCCAAGTTCTTTCAAGTATTCTTCCACAATTTTCGATGTTCTTTGCTCCTCAAAACCGAGCTCAGGATGCATATGAAAATCTCTTCGAAGTCTCACTATCTCCTCCTTATATTTTAAAAACTCATCCATACTCATAATTCTGATAATTTTCTATCTGTATTTACCTTTTACGATGTATTCCCTGGCATAGGGCGAGAAATCCCATCTTCCCCCACCGAGTTTTATTATCTCTCTAACCCTTTCCAAATCATCTATTTTTAGAGATGCTATATGAGTAAATTGATTTAGCAGGATGGAGGGATAAACAGCGGCTGTGGGACCCACAAGGATCCGAATTTTGGCATTTCTTCCAAGGGAAATCACATTATCAATGGTATCGTTTATCATTGATGTGCCGGTAACTATAAGAACATCCGCTTCAGGAATAATGCGAGGTGCCATACAGTCTGGAAGTGCTTTGTATCTGAATCTTGGATTTCTCTCCAAAACCTCCACTTTAAATCCTTTTTCCTCCAGCTTTTTCACCAGAGGAACCATATTGCCTACAACCACTATTCTCTCTCCTTTAGATAACCTGGCCACATCCTCCACTATATTTCCATCATAGAGCTCAAAATTTCTATAATATCCCATGTTCCACAGGAGATACTGGGAGATTGCATTGAGAAATGCGATTCCCAAGGATCTCTCAAATATGTTTAGGGAAGATAGCATGGAGGTAAGAATATCAAAGGATGGAACCCTTGAATAACCTCTCGTCATATCCTCCATAGGAAAATATGAGGTCCCCATTGCTCTACCTTTACTGCCTTTAACTATAACATACGCATACTTTGCTCCTATTGCATAGTCCTCCACCTCTAAGTCCTGTGGTGCTAGGGCTAACACTTCAGAAGAGAGCTCATCCAGAAGCATAGGGAGGAATAGGAGTGGGAATAATTAACTTTCGCTTGAGGGAAAAATATTATTTGCATAATTGCATTATTCTTTCTATGCAGACAGGCTTTGACATCATGGAGTATGATTCTTCCCTGAGGAAACTCTGGGCAAAGAGACTTGCCTCAGATTTTATCGATTATATGATAACTCTACTTCTCTCCTGTTTGATAGGCCCATATCTCCCATTTCTCCATCTGAATTTTATCCTTACTGTTTTTGCACTGCAGGGAGTAATATGGTTCATCTACTCTGTAATATTTGATACTCTGTGGGGCAAAACACCTGGAAAATTTGCCCTTAGAATAAAGGCGGTTTCCTTCATAGGAGATCTGAATGTTTTGCAATCCATAGCTCGAAATCTCACGAAGCTCAATATAATAATTTTTTTGGGGGATATAATTGCAGGATTGAGCACTGAGGGGGATCCCAGACAAAGATTAAGTGAGAGACTTGTGGATAGCTTAGTAATTGCAGAAATTAAGGAAGAAAGAAAAATAAAAGCCTTTAAAATTGAAGAAAAGGAAGAGCTGGAATTGCCCTAGCCTTCCATAAGCTCTCTTAGTATTCTCTCCTTCATCTTTATCAATCTCAGTCTCCTTCTCTCCAGTTCTCTTATCTCATTTTCTATCTTTGTTAGTGCTTCTCCAAAATCCTCCTCTATCGTCTCTTTTTTATCATCCTCCTCGTCCCTGAGATCTATGGGATACCTTCTTATCTCAAATAAACCCGGGGCAAAGTCTATCACTATGCTAAATCCCTTGCTGAGCTCATAGAGTTTTCTTGGGGGCCCCATATCACTTTTCTCCATGCCAGCCCTTCTTATGATATTGTATCTCTCCAGCACCTCGAGATGCTTGAGGATGGCCTGCTGTGATACCCTTAATTCTTTTGCAAGCTGAAGAGCATACTGCCTACCCTCTGCCAGTCTCTTGAGTATTTCCCTTCTTGTCTGATTTTCGATGGCTGCAAGTATTGCATCTATCTCGTTCATTTTCACTCAATCTTTATCTTCTTTCCTTTTTTCTTCCTTGGTTCTGCCCTCTCAAATACCACATCGAGTATTCCATTCTTATATGTAGCCTTCACACTCTCTGGCTTAACCTTGCACGGAAGCTGTATCTCCTTGTAATATTTTCTCTCAGGAGTATCCACCTTGAGGGTGAGAACATCTTCCTCCTCATTGAGATCTAGATCTATGTCCTCCTTGTTTACCCCTGGCAGCTCAACGGTTATGCTCACCGTCTTATCGCCTTCCATTACATCCACCAGAGGCTCTCTGTAATCTTCGAGATCCTCCTCCTTTATTCCGAATCTCTTGGGCACATTACCAAACTGCTGTATCTGTGGCTTACCATCCGGACCTATCTTCATGCTGAACCCATATACATATGGCCCCTTTATCTCCCCACTCTGAAATTCCTTCATTATTCTGTTCATCCACTCCTCCATTCTCCGGAACTCCCTCTCGATATCGAAATCAAAGAAATCATCGAAGAAGCTCCTTCTCCAGTCATCATCCTCGTCTTCATCCCTTCTCTTCTTCTTCCATACCATGGCCATCACCTCCAGTTATTAACCTTTAGTTGTCAACCTCTCTTATAAGATCCAACTATTTAAATTTTTCGGATAAATTTTATATGGAAAATTTTAATTGAGAGTTGTGGGTGCATCCCATCCCTTCTGACCTTCTCTCTATTTTTTTGTTATCATTGCACAGGGGTGCAAATTATATATACATCCATATCATACCCACTTCAATGGGAGTTATTACTGGCTTCCTTATGATCCTTGCGGCCATATTCATAATAATAATCCTGCCCAAATTCAAAGTAAACATAGCCATTGCCATTCTTGTAGGAGGCCTGTTTCTCATATTCACCCTTGGTGCAAATTTAGAAAAAGTTCTCCATGAGCTTCTCAAATGGGAGTTCTGGCGCATAATATTGATAGTTTTCCTCTCTCTTCTCATAGTGGCCCTGATGGAGAAGATAGGGTATCTTAAGATGATGGTGGACTCTGTGAAAAATCTGGCACCATCCATGGGAGCATCAATGGTATCCATTTCTGCCTTTATTGGTCTTTTGCCCATGCCAGGTGGTGCATATGTCTCCGCGAGACTTGTAGACCCTATAGCAAAGGAACTTAATCTAAATCCAATTGAGGCAACCTCTTTGAATTACTGGTTCAGGCATTTATGGGAATACTGGTGGCCCCTTTATACAGGTGTTATTGTGGCTGCAGATATATTCAATGTCTCCATCCCTGATTTTGTTATCCATATGATGTTTCTCACTCTTTTAGCTGTGATTGGAGGATACATCTTCATCTATCGTCCGGTGATGCTTAAGAAAAATAGAAAGGTGGAAAATAGAGAAAAGAAAAAATCTTCAGAATTCAGCAAGCTTCTATACTCTTCCTGGCCAATTCTGGTGGTGATGATAGCAACCCTTGGATTTCGAATAGATCTCTTCTACTCCCTTCTGGGTGTGGATATTCTTCTCATAATCCTCCTCCTTGGAAAGAAGAAATATGAGGATGTGAAATATGGATTTAAATTTGCACTTAGACCTACATTTTTGGGGGTTACATTCGCCGCATTGTTTATGAAAATTGCAGTTTTGCAGACAAATTCAATGTATTACACATATGAGTTCTTCAACATGTTTGGGGTTCCACCCTTTGTCGTGATAATTTTGCTTCCCTATCTTGCAGGGTTCATGACTGGAGTTACGGTAGCCTATGTTGCCGCCACATTTCCCCTGCTCCTTGCATATCCCATGACCTTTCCTGCCATAGCGTTGGCCTATGCCTCAGGGTATGGAGGACATCTAACATCTCCCGTGCATCTCTGCCTGGTGCTCTCAGCGCAACATTTCAAGGCTGATATTTACAAGGTAATAAGGAGAGTTAGTCCAGCCGTGGCATTTGTTATGGGAGTTACACTCCTTCTTTACTTTATTTTTACCTGAAATTTTTACAGGGTTTAGGAAAGAGGAGATATGAATGTAAGAAAATTTTTATGGTGATGAGTGATTATCACTATGATGAGTTCTCCTGCTGTGAAATTCTACATCAGCGAATCCAAAGATGCCCAGATTTACGAATATCTGGCCTCCATAGAGAGAAATGAAGAGATGAGTAAAAAATTAAGAGGCCTTGCAAATATTGAAAGGAGACATGCTGAATTCTGGAGAAGTTATCTACAAAGGAGGGGGATCAAAGTAAGAGATGTGAAAATTGGTGTGTGGAAGAAGTTCATAATAAAGTTTCTCAGGAAAATCCTGGGATTATCATTTCTTGTATCTCTTTTTGAGATGGGAGAATCCTCCGCCATATACACCTACTATGATTTCTACGAAGGTGGGGAGCTGAATGAAGAAGAAAAGAAAATGCTATCTCTTATAATCCTAGATGAGCTTGAGCATGAAAAGATTTTCTACAAGGAGAAAAAGGTGCTTCATGTTGAGAATATTAGAGATATGGTCCTTGGAATGAATGATGGATTAGTCGAAATTCTGGGTGCCGTAACGGGGCTCTCTGCAGTTTATACACACCGTCCACTTCTTGTTGGATTAAGTGGTCTAATTGTTGGAGTTGCAGGAGCCTTATCCATGGGAATAGGTACCTATGTATCCGTGCGCTCCCAGAGGCAGGTGAATGAAGGAATAAGAAGAAAATTGAAAATAATATTTTCAGTCTCGAGAAAAAGAGCTGAGGAGGAGATAAAAGAGAGGCTTATAGATCTAGGTATCCCCGAAGATATGGCTGAGGAATCATCCAAGAAAATTGCGGAGAATAAGAACGCTATAAACTCCCTTATTCCTGAGGAGGAGAGCAATGAGAGGAGAGCAGCCATATACACGGGCATAGCTTATATAATAGGGGTGTTTTTTCCTGTCATTCCTTATTTTCTTGCACCCACAACATACATCGCTTTGCCATTTTCCATAATTCTAGCTGGAGCTACTCTAGCCGTGGTGTCAACCATAATTTCGATCATGTCAGGTATTTCTGCAGGTAAGAAGGTTGCGGAGATGCTAATTCTCGGACTTGGTGCTGCAGCCCTTTCCTACATCTTCGGAAGCCTGATGAACCTATTTTTTGGAGAGGCATTCATCTGAGAAAAGATATTAAAGGAGGAGCTTATGACCTTCTATGGATATTTTTCTTGACCTCACCGGGACGCTTACAGATGTGGAAAGTGAAGACTACGCCATGCTAAAACTTGCAGAGAAAATAAAGAGTAGATTCTCGCTGGATATGGATGCTGAAGAAATTTTAAGAAGGATTGAAGAGTATCGCAAACCCTATA
>JAGGTO010000116.1 GCA_021163705.1 Thermoplasmata archaeon
CGACCTTCAGAATCAAATTTCTCATCTCCTATGCCAAATGATACATTTATGGGCTCAATCTTTGTGAATAGGGCAGTACCTGCATACCCTTTTTTCTTTGCAGGATTGAAGTACTTGTAATATCCCTCATAATAACGGACCTCCATGGGTATGTTATTTTCTGCGGCCTTTATCTCCTGCAGAGCAAGAATATCTGGGCCATACTTCTCCAAGAAATCCAGAAAACCATTTTGGACTACTGCTCGAATTCCATTTACATTCCAGGAGATGAGGAGCATATTTTAAAATATGCATTTTCTAAACATAACATTTTCTATGCTATTTTCTAGCATAAAAATGATGAAAAAATTATTTCTTAAGGAGTTTTGCAAGCTCCTTTGAAAGCTCATCGAGGAAAGCTATGAACTCTTCCTCACTGTACATTACCGTGTATTCCTTCTCCTCTATAAGCTCTCTTAGCTTTGTTATTTCCGGAGTAGCCATGCCCTTCTTTTCCAGTATTTGGATCAATTTTGCTGCGGCATCAACGAGTCTCAGGGGACCATATAATTGTGGCTCATCAACGCATCCTCTTGCACTCGTAATTAGAAAACTCAAAAGCTTGAACTCATCACTCTTCAAAAGCTCTTCCAAATTTTTCAAGATGTATCACCTCTTTTCTTCTTCTGGGAGGTTTCGGCCAGAAAGGAGGGTATCCGAAGGTCACTATGAGGATGGGATCAACTTCTTCGGGTATTTCCAGAAGCTCTTTTAGAATTACCTTGTTGAATGATAAAACTGGACAGGAACCTATTCCAAGGGAGTATGCCATGAGCATCATGTTCTGAAATGCCATGGCAACATCCATCATTGCCATTGGATATCCTATCTTTCCTCCTCTCTTTGCCCTCTCCTTATTTATACATCCAATCACAAGCATGGCTGGATTGCCAAATAACCCTGGAGAAGCCATCTTTATTTTTTCTATCATCTCCTTATCCCGAACAACTACGAATTCCCAGGATTGTAGATTGCTGCCGCTAGGTGCCCATATGCCCGCTTCAAGGATCTTTTTCGCATGCTCAAAGGGGATTTCCTTCTCCTCATATTTTCTAACTGCCCTTCTACCCTTTATTATTTCCTCCAACTCCATACATTACACCTCAAAAAATAGAAAAAGGGAAAAGGTTAGATTTTCCATTCACCATTTTCTATGAGAACCACACCATCGGCTATAAGTGTGGGTTTCGTTATTATGCCATCCAGATGTATTCCTGCCTGTGTTTTTCCACCTATGGTGCTGTTGTCACCTAGGGCTATATGCACCGTCTTGTATACTTTCTCATCCTCGAGAATGTTTCCAACGATCTTTGCATTTAAATTACTTCCTATTCCAAGCTCTGCAATGTTGTAAGCTTCTTTTTTGTTTACAGAAGCAAGCATTTCTTTCAGCTTCTCTGCCTGAGCTCCACCTTCAATCTTTGTGGCAAAGCCATTCTCCACGGTGATTGTTATAGGCTCATCGAGAATTCCAATGGCGGCAAAGGAGCCATCCACCACAATTTTTCCGTTGGCAGTCCCTTCTACGGGAGCTATAAAAACTTCCCCTGCAGGAAGATTTCCAAATGCACCCTTTTCATGAAGAATGCCGTCATCTGTGAGTATTTCTCTTCCCTCAATGCTTAATGTTATATCTGTACCCAGCTCTGTAGTAACTCTTACTGTTTTCTTTCCCAGCAAGGCTTTCTTCATCCTCTCGTTGTATTCCTTTATTATTGTGTAATCAGTGGAAAGAGTTTCCACAAACATCTCGGAGGTTATTCCTGGCATAGTTGCCCCTCTTGCACCATGCTCTGTTGCCCTTTCTCTGGCCTGCGTATGGGAAAGGCTGTATTTTGTGGGTGCAATGAAAACATCCACATCTTTCCACATTTCGGCTATGGGCTCTGGAGGCTCTTCTCCGTGCCTTGTTCTAGGCTTCATCACGGCAAGAAGTGCCTCCGCACCTATTTCCACACCAACTTCAAAGAGAGCTTCCCCTATGTCAAACTTCTCCGTGTCTGTTATGACCAAAAACTTCTCACCGGGCTTTACACCCAGGCAGGTTTTAACCGCAGTTTCTGCGGCTTTTCTATATTCTTCCTTCATCATACTCACCTCCACTCATTTCAGGGGGATATAGTCCCCATTATATTTCAACTTCTCCAAAATGTGTCTCCAACATTCAAATGCCTTCGGTGATTTTCTCCAGTTTTCTGGAGCAGGTACACCGAATATGGCTATTTTCTGTCCCTCTTTTGTATCTGCATTGGTAATGGGTGTAAACTTATCAATATCAACCATGCATATGAGGTCTGGAACCATTGCAACTATCTCGCCATCTATCTTTGCAAGCATATTCTCATTCTTGAAATCAATGGTCATTGTTTTTCCCTCATATTTCCCCTGGCCCTTTATGGTTGTGGTGCCGAAATCAAAACCACCCTCAGTTCTGAATTCAAGCTGGGAGATCTCCCCGATGAATAACTCTTTTGCCCTTATCTTCTGAAGTTCTTTGGAAAGAGCCTCCACATCGCCTTTCATTTTGAGTTCTTCAAATATCTCACCTATCTTCCTTGATAGACTTAATGTTCCCGGTGCGAGGCAATTTATTATATCATTCTTATTCACTATCCAGGTTGCAAAGGCTGCCAGCATACCCCATCCCACAGCCAGCTGCCTTGCTATGGTTTCTGCAGCTGTATGATCCATAGGATCATTTAAATATGCAATCACAGAGTCTCCCTTGGAATTAGCCAAAACAAGAGGATGCGGTGGTATATTATATGTGGGATAAAGTCCTGTACTTAACTCGGGTACGGCTCTCCCATTACCGTCTCCATTCACGACTGGTAAACCCTTCTTAATGGCAACATAGATTGGCACCATGGTATTAAATCCTCCCAGCTCTCCTGCCATAAGATGTGTTATCTTCTTTCCCCCCAGGAAAGATATCTTGCTTATCATATCAAAGGCATATACAGCTTCAGGTCCAAATTTTTTCTCTTTAAATGCCCTTGGAGCGCCGATTCCAGCCACCATAACTGCATAGCTATCGTTTTTCATCTCCTCTGGCTCATGCATCTCAACTTTTATCTCTATTCTCTCCTTTTTTAGGGAGTCTAGAAGCTCTAGACCGTGCTCTGGAGAGCCACCACCACCTGACCCAAGAAAAGTGGCTCCCACAATTATATTTTTAATATCCCTCTCTTTCAATACATCCATATTTTCTCACCCCTGAAGCTTCTCTATTGGGATGTAATCTCCATCATATCCCATGTTTTTGAGAATTCCTCTCCATACATCAAAGAAATTTGGAGCTTCTCTCCATTTTTTACCCGCAGGGAAGCCTACCACGCCGATTTTCATTCCCTCCTTTATGTCTGCATTTGTGACCGGAGTTCCATCTGTTGTTAGAAGGCATATGAGATCTGGAACTATGGCTGCTGGCTCATTCTCATCTTTCCATGCAATCATGTTCTCATTTTTGAAATCTATGTAAAACTCCTTTCTCTCAAATTCGTCTATGCCTTCCAGGGTCGTTCTTCCAAAATCAAATCCGCCTACAGTCTTAACTTCTATTGATTTTATGACTCCACGGAACAGAACATATCCTTTCAAAGTTTCAGCAGCAGCCTTCACAGGGTCTTCTCCCTTCTTCTTGGCATCCTCAATGGCCTTACCAACATTTAGTGCGTTGGTAAGCGAATTGGGATTCATATAGTTCTTTGCTTGCCAACCGCTAAGCACCCATCCTGCAATTCCGGAGAGCATCTCAAAAGCTACTGTAATATGTCTTCCTATTTCTTCACCCATCTTGGCATCCATAGGATTCTTAAGCCACACCGCTATGGTATCCCCGCTCTTGTTTGCCAGAGTTAAGGGTGATGAAGGTATCTTATAGAGTTGATATAAAAGGGTGCCAAGCTCGGGAACGGCCCTGCCACCAGCACCATCGAAATCCGCCACAGGAATATTCTTGGATGCGGCTACATATAGTGGAACCACTGAATTAAAACCTCCTGTTTCCACAGGCATTAATGCATCAATTTTGATACCTGCCATCCTATAAAGTTCTTCTAGAGCTTCAAAGGCATAAATTGCTTCTTTGTCAAAACCCTTTTCCTTCAATGCCAGTGGAGCGCCCATTCCTGCAACTGTGGCTATATGCATGCTCTCTTTTATGTCATCCATCTCCAGTAGAGTTACAGAGTCCCTTATTTTCTTGATCTCTTCCACCAGCTGAAAACCGTTTTGAGGTGAGCCACCACCGCCGGAGCCCAGCAGAGTAGCTCCGATCACTATATTTTTTAAATCCTCATATTTCAATCTTCTCATTTTGTTTACCTCCACTCTGCCATCAAAAAGGTTAAATAATCGATGGTATTTATTTTTTTGCAAATTTTTGCTGAAAAAAATAATATTTGAATCTTTTATATAAATTAATGCTATTATCTAAAAAGAAATTAAGCATGAACAACACATGGTTTTCTTGCAAATACATGCAAAAATTTCTATTAATTTATTCCACACAATCTGGCAAATTTTCAAACAGTTGTGAAAAAAATTTATATAGGTGTAATTGATATGTTGCATGGGTGATATGATGCCTGGTATCAAAGATGTAAAAGATGTTGAAGACTTTGTTAGAGGTGCAACATTTCTTGGTACTGGTGGCGGCGGTGATCCTGCCAAGGGAATAAAGTTTTTGAAAGAGACTTTTGAGAAATTCGGTGAGATTCGCTGGATTTCTCATGAGGAGATAAGTGATAATTCATGGGTTGCCACACCCTATTATATGGGTTCCATTGCTCCTCTTACTGAGGAGGCAAAGAAAAAGATGAAAGCTCTTGGTCTAACAAAGAAGGTAATAGAAAGGGTTCTGCCAGAAGCCGTTAAAGAGTTACAGGCCTACACACAGAAGAAGATCAGTGGATTGGTGGCAGTAGAGCTTGGAGGTCTTAATACTCCCGGGCCAATAGATGCGGGAATGCATCTTGGAATACCCATTCTGGATGGAGACTATGCGGGTAGAGCAATTCCAGAGATATGTCAAACCACTCCTCCAATGTTTGGGTTAAATGTCACGCCGATAGCCAGTGTGGATGAGTGGGGTAACAAAGCGATAATAAAAGAAGCAGTGAATCCCGAGGTTGCAGAGAATATTGGCAAACTAATCAGTGTGGCTGGATTCGGTCTGGTTGGTCAGGCAGGCTATCTGATGGATGGCAAAACCGTGAAGAAGGTCATAATACCAGGGACGCTTACAAAGAGCTTGGAGCTTGGTAGGGCCATTCGGGAAGCCAGAGAGAAAGGAAGCGATCCTGTAAAGGCAGCTGTTGAGTATTTGGAAGGCTGGCTGCTTTTCAAGGGTGTGGTGACTAAGAAAGAATGGTGGGACAAGGAAGGATACATGTGGGGCATTACTCATATTGAAGGTATTGATGAATTCAAGGGACACAAGTTCAAGATATGGTTCAAGAACGAGAACCATGTCTCTTGGCTGGACGAGGAGCCCTATGTGACAAGTCCGGATATAATAGAAGTTGTTAGATTGGAAGATGCAGAGCCAATCACCAACACTGATTTACAGGAGAACACAAAGGTAGCTGTAGTGGGAGCCAAGTGCCATCCAAAGCTAAGGACTCCAGAAGGTTTGAAGGTTCTTGCCCCGCCACATTTCGGATTTGAAGATATTGAATACAAACCAATTGAAAAGGTGGTGTAAAATATATGGATGAAGAACATAAGGTTAAATGGCCTTGGGTAGATGCACTGGGCGATTATGCTGTGGTCCCGGTGCATCCCAAGGAGAGAAGAACACTGACCAATCAGTTTTTGGTGTTTACAGGTGTGCTGGCATGCATTGCTGCTCTGTGGGGCGGAGGTGCTCTTGGAACACAGCTAAACCTCACTAATTTGATCATTGCGGCCATAGTGGGCAGTGCTATCGTCTCAGTTATAGGTGCATTGACCGCTTACATTGGTGGTCACACAGGAACATCCACCTATGTTAATCTTTCAAGACCCTTTGGAAGATATGGAGGATTCCTGTGGGGATTAGCCGCTGCGGGTATTACTTGCGGTCTGGGATGGTTTGCTGTGGAAACCTGGCTCTTTGGAGTGATGATCCATGATCTTGCTCCCAACGCGTGGTGGGCCAATGTTGGTGTAGCATCCATCTGGGGTGGTCTTCTGATGATGACCACCGCGGTAATAGGATACAAGGGTTTATCTTTTCTGAGCTACCTCACAGTGCCATTGTTCATCGTTTTAGCTGGTGTTGCCTTTGCGATGGGTGTATACCAGGGTGGGGGAATAGAGAAGATCTTCAGCATAAAGCCTGTGAATCCAGTGCCTCTATCTGTGGCTATTACATCGGTGGTTGGACTTTACATTGCTGGAGCCACGATCACCGCTGATGTGGGTAGATTTGCAAAGAGACCAAGAGATCCTGTGATAGCATGGGTAGTTCAGGTGATGGTGATAATGCCCTACTTCCTGGTAGGTGCTGGAATGCTTACGCTGGGTATGGGTGGCACAAGAATAACTGCAGCACTTCTTATCGCAGGAGCAGGTCTTGGAGCCTATGCCATGGCGATATTCGGTCAGTGGACAACAAATGATAACAACCTGTACAGTGGTGCTCTGAACTGGGTTCTGCTGGTGCCTCTCAGCAAGAGAACGGTAACAATAATCGAAGGTGTAATAGGAACTGCCATAGCGGCATATGTGGGCTTTGCAGCAGGTGCAAGTTTAGATCCGTTTATTAACTTCCTTAATATTCTGGGTAAGTTCGTGCCTGCAGTGGGTGGTGTGCTCATCGCCGATTTCTATGTGTACAGATGGTACAAGAAGATACCTGCACATGAGAGATATGCATTGAAGATTGGAGAGAAGATAGGAGAGATCAACTGGGCAGGCTGGCTAAGCGCAATAGTTGGAGGTATTCTGGGTGGCTGGTATGTACCCGGAATTGCAGCTCTCAACTCGTTGATTCTGGGTTTTGTGTTCTATGCGATCATCGCTATTCTCTGCGATAAGGCAGGTATATCTCTGTACATAGGAAAGTACACTGTAACTAAGTATGGACTTGCACCAACCTGGGTAGTCAAGAGATACGAGAGAGGTGAGAAACTATGAATGTAGAGAGATATCTCCATCCAATATTTCTGATTTCCATGGTTCTAGGAATAATCGGGGCAATAATGGGTGTCATTGTATGGGGTAAAGATCCCTATGCGGGCTTTCTCTGGCTTCTGATATCAGTGCCTATTGCCCTTTTCTCTCTGGGAGGTTCTCTCAGAGTAAAGATGGCAAAGGATATAGAAACCAAGGCTGGCATAGGAATACAGCATTCCTGGTGGGTTCTCTCCTTTGGATTCTCCGGACTGATTCTCTTTCCAGCGCCCTTCTTCGTGCAGCATGGCGGTGCTGGCTATGCCTATTCAATGACTGTAATCTCCCTTATCTGGGTGATACTTGGAATAATAGGGATTTACAAGCCACATGCCGACACAGGTGTATCCATAACAATTTAATCTTTTCTTTTTTATAATTTCAACTATGAATAGAGGTGATAAGATGAGTTTTAGGATTCTAGATTTGATACCTGTGGTGATGAGTGATAGTTTGCAGAATACTCTCCTCGATAGAAAAAATTTGGGAGAGGAAATTAAAAGAAAGAGTAATGGCGCGATTGAGCTTGAGATAATCTCCTTATCCAAGGGAAGTTCTTCTCTTGAGTACAGCTATGATGAGGTATATAGCGGACCCTATATTCTTCAGAAGGTTAAGTGGGCTGAGGAGAAAGGATTCAACGCCGTGGTAATAGATTGCTTTTTTGATCCAATGTTAGATGCAGCAAGGGAGATAGTATCCATCCCGGTTATTGGTCCTTGTGAAAGCTCCTTGAAAATTGCCTCACAATTGGCTCATAAATTCTCCATAATTTCTCCTACTCCGTCTGGCAATAGAATAGTATGGGAGAACATTGAAAAGTATCATATGGAAAGAAAAATAGCATCGATTCGATTTCTGGATTTTGAAGTGCTTGAACTTGAAAGCAGGGAAGAAGATGTTAGAGAGAGACTGCTGAAAGAGAGTAAAAAGGCAATATTGGAGGATGATGCAGGTGCCATAGTTATGGGATGCACAGGTATGTCAACCTTTGCAAACTTTTTGCAGAAGGCCCTAAAGAAGGAGTTGGGGTATTACATACCCATGATAGAGCCCTTAAGAGCAGCTGTTTTCAATGCTATAAATATAGTGCTTATGGGAGTCACCCATAGCAGGAAGACCTATGCGTATCCTTCTGAGAAGAGGAGAATAGCGGACTGGGAAGATGGATGATCAAAAATATTTCTTATGTGATTTTATCGACTGATAATCAGATGTAATTATTTAAATAAGAAATAATAGCTTGAAAAATTATGAGGAAGCTCTACCGCAAGGAAGAAGGTGATATAGGCATTGCAACTCTTATACTCTTCATTGCGATAATAATAGTTGCGGCCATAGCATCATCTCTGATAATCTATGTGGGGGTAACGCTACGGGAGCAGGGAGAGAAAGTAGCCTCTGATGCTACCACGCAAATTACAAGCTCTTTAAGAATTCTCAATATTCTTGGAGATAGGGATGTTGATGGTAAGGATCCCTCTGTCATAGGTGTTAAAGCTCCCATTCAAGTGGATAGAGAGAAGCCTACAGGAGGATTAATAATAAATGTTACAGTGAATTCCACAGATCCCCTCTATGTAAAAATACTATGGAATTCAGCCATAGATACTGGCACAGGTATGGCCATGGAGAAGATTTACAGAGTGAGTGGAGATCCTACCACTTTAAAATATGTACTTCAGGATGAAAATTATATTGTTACCCTTGGCACTCTTGTAGCCACATTAACTGAGGGTTTTGGGGATAATCGGGTATATCTGGATTATGGTGTTGAATCTGGGAATACATATGGTTATGCGATAATAGGCTATGACAGGGCAGGCAATCATATTCTTTATTCTGCTATAAATCAAACGGTAACGATAACTACGGGCACAAAGGATACATCTTCTCCATCTGGAAATATAGAGTCAATAAAACAGGCTGGATATGGTGTGTTAATTTCCTGGACTGCAAGCGATTCTGGAAGTGGACTTGCATATCAGAAAATTTACAGATACAGGGAACAGATAACTGGAAGCAATGTGAATAATACAACGCTCATTGCCACGGTTGGGCCAGATGTAAGAACATACATGGATTATCCCTCATCCGGTGGAACCTGGTACTATGCAATAGTGGGATATGATAGGGCCGGAAACTATGCCCTTTACACTGCTTCTACCGATAGTATTGAGGTAACCACATATGATAATTCATCCCCAGAGAATGTTGTGGGATTAAGAGGGGAGAGCTCACAGTATTCAATACATCTTGAATGGTCACCCTCCAGTGATGGAGAGAGTGGTATAAAGGGTTATTTCATCTACAGAAGCACAGATTATCTTAGATTAACCACTCCTGAGATATTCAATAGTGAGTCCTATGCCTTTGTAACTACCACATATTTTGATGATTACAATTATATGCCCTATCAGACATATTACTATGCAGTAGTTCCGGTGGATAATGCAAGTAACTATGCGGAGATAATAGCACCCCAGAACTCCATACAGGTACTTGAGATAAAGCTCTCTTTAGGACCTGGCTCCAAGCCTGTGGATTTCAACACAGTAATTGTTGAGCTTACCGATGGGAAGATAGAAGCATCTCTCAAGTTGAATTCCAGCGGATTTGGGGTTCAAGCGGCGGATGCAAATCACTATGGAACGGAAGTAATAAATGATCCTACTGGGGAATTCACCCAGAGTTATATACTCGATGAGGGAGCAATAATAATTATGTACATCAATGCGAGAAAGGTGGGTTTAACTCTCACACCACAGACAAAACTCACAATGAAGATAATACCTGGGATGGGAGTTCCAATATACAAGGTGATAAATATACCCTCCATAATGTTAAATAGGTATGTTCAGATATACTGAGGAATGCCTATGTTAGATAGAAAAAAGAAGGAGAGGATACAAAAGCTCATGGAGCGTGCGTATGCCCTAGGATTTGAGGTAGGTTACTACAAACACTACGAATCAGTTGGTTGGGTCAAGAGAGAGCTAAGAAGGATAGAGGAAGAGGCAAAGAAGCTTGGAATATGGGAAAAGATACTGGAGATATACAGAAGAGGACGGGCTGACGGAGAGAGAAAAAGAGCAATGTTCCTAATAGAGGGAGAGGCAAGAGCTGAAACTTCAGGAGGAAGAGGGAGAGTTAGGGGTATAGAGGAAGAGGAAAGAAGGACACCTATTGCAAGGGTAATAATAAGATGGAAGGCGCATAGACGCCCTCCAATGATTCGCCTTCCCTCATTTTTGAGAAGAAGAAATCAGTTTTGATTACATCAAGAGATTTTCATGCCAATTTCTTTAAATGGGGGTAGGGGAATGAGCAACTATGGAAGAGATGAAAAGGGGTACCTGGATCAAAATATACGATAAGAAACTCCGTAGAGAGCTAGAAGGTATCTCTCTTCAAAAGTCTTTTTAAAGCCTTCATACTATCTTTTTGTGGTACAAATAGAATTTCACCCTTTGGAGATCTGTTGTATAGTAGGCGGACATTAAGAAACATTCTATTCTTTACACTTCCCACTTCAGATAGAAGGTAGTTCATCATGGAGGGTATGCTATCATAGGCCACATCGATTTCCCTTACCTCGATATCTCCTCCCAGTCTTTCTCTAAACATCTTTGCTATGCTCTCCCCGAATTTATAGAGAGAAATTACGGTATTGCTCTCCTTGTAGATATCCTTAACTCTTGTTGCATCCTTCTCTGGTATGAGAGTAAATAATGTGCCATTTACTCCACCCTCGAAATCCACAAATATTCCGTAGACCCTTTCATCTTCCTCATATTTGGAGAGGATCTCCTCAATGTTCCTTACCCCGCTAAATACCGATTCTATTTTTCCCGAGAATACATCTTTGGCCACGGATTCTGCCACATCCTTCATTCTCTCTCCCAATCTGTTTATCTCCTCCTCAGTGAGCTGGTCCGGAGCTATGAGATCTCTCATATCTATTATGGTCTCCTCAGAGGGATAGAAAACTATGCCACAGGAATTACATCTATAGCTTCCCGTTTTGAGCTTCGTAACATCCTCAGAGCCACACAATGGGCATTTTACCATATCTCACACCTTCGTTGGATATACTCTAATTCCATCTGCAGTTATGTCCATCTTATACATATCACAATTATGCTTTGTCCCCCTCATCTTTATCACTTGAATTGCCCGTACCATATTATGGCCATTGAGAAAGTTGTGCAGAAAAATTACACCATGGGAGAGATAATGCTCAGGACTGTAATTTGATAAATCGGTCATCTCGGAAAGTATGAGTGTTGTAACCTTCAAATCCTTTAAGCTGCGAAAAAATCTGGCAATCTCTCTATTTTGTTCCTCCCTCTCTCCACTTCCGAATTTTAGTGTGAGAATTGAATCTATCACCAGTCTTTTTATGTTTCTCGTTTTAACAATGGCACTAATCTTTTTGAATACTTCCTGTGCATATGTGTGACCTATGCTTCTCACATCTTTAACTGCCTGAAAATACTGGATGCTCAGTGGCCCCATATCCACAAAAAGTATCATTCCCGTTACTGTGTATCTTCTCAATCCAAAATTAAAGGTGGACATATCTTCAATTAGGCTTTTTGGATCCTCAGTTAAGGACACAAAGAGTCCTCTTTCACCTTCTCTTGCGCCCTGTATGAGAAATTGAACTCCAAATGTACTTTTTCCAGATCCAGGTGGACCTGCAACAATATACACTCTATTGGGAACAAGTCCACCCTGGATGAGATCATCAAATCCAGAGATACCTGTGCGAATTCTCATTGATATAAAAACTTCTCTTCTTTATTTAAGGTTTGTGCAGTGATTATTAAAGATGAAAATAAAAAATTATGTCTCTTTTTGCTAAACAGCTTGTATTGTACTTAACGTTCTGGGGATATGTGAAGTTTGTGGAAGCAAATTTAGGCGGATTGACAAAGGCACGGAGCTAGATAAGCCTTACATCTTTTTAAGCAATTCAATAAGTTTCTCTTTGGGAATATTGTTCCACATAGATACCTTTGAAAGAATATCATTTAGAGTGCCTTTTGTTATTTCTCTATGTTTTGGCACAGTTATATTATGCTCACCTATTTCTGTTTCTTTTCTTAAACGAACATGGCTTCCTTTTTGTCTAACAATCTCATACCCCAAGTTGATGAGGAGTTTTATTAATTTATCACCGCTAATGACCGGCAGCTTTGGCAACTGGATGCACCTCTATTTCGGATATTGATAGAATTCTTACTTCTTCGCCTTTTTCCAATAAATCTCCAAAATGCACTTCAACTGCCTCTTTAATATTTTCCATCAATTCATCCAATGTTTTACCCTGCGTAAAGATATCCTCGCCAATCCCTCTCGCACACCAGTATTCACCGTCATTATATATCTCAAATTTCACAAGCATAGCCTTATCACCATGCCTACCTATGCTCTTATGGTATTTTAATTTTGTTAAGTCTGAACTTAGAGCATTTCAAACAAAAATAGCGAGCCGAAATTTGGGCGTTGAGCCACGGAAACGTTCTGGGGATATGTGAAGTCCCGAAGGGATTTGGGCGAGCGTTAGCGAGCCACATATCCACCTGTTAAGTAACCCCGATAGGGGCAAGGTGCGAAGCACCGCAGAGTGCCTAAACCCAACTTTACATTCTTTATCTTGACCTTGAAGTAAACAAGAAAGCAGGGAATTTTATTCTCTCCCTTTTTCTGAAAACCAGCCTTCTTTTCTCATCACTTCCATTGAAATCCTGTTACTTGGACCATCTCCTCTGGCTACGAAAACGCCGACATTCTTACCAACCGCTTCCGATATCTTCGCAACATCTCCATGTGTAAACCCTGGACAGAGAAGTATAG
>JAGGTO010000071.1 GCA_021163705.1 Thermoplasmata archaeon
AACGTATTGCTTTTTTAAGAGCTTTTTTATTTATCTCATTCACACTTTTATGCAACTCATCCCTCATTTTCTCTCCATACACTGCTCCACCGAATCCCATGCTCAGAAGCAGGGCAACGGCAATTATCGCTCCCATTATTACCAATCCTCTCATTCTCACCCTTTTCACCACCTACCCACCTAGGCATATAGGTCATATATTAAGAAGTATATATATGTTTTGACTATATGGTTGTAATAAAGACATCATATCTCTCATGTTTCTTCCTATATCACTACTTATACTACCTTTATATATATCAAAGAAAGAGAAAAAGTAAAGATTCGGAATATAAAACATCAGATATATCTTTCAACACAAGAAAAGCATTGCAAAGCATTTCTCAATAGAATAGATAATAGAAAAATACCCCTGCTTAACCCTTACCTAAAATCCCTGAAAATCTGGATTAAGTGTTCATTTACAAAACCTCGCCCTGTTCCTCTCTATTTCCAACAACACCGCTCAAAGAGTCATACTGCCTTCTTGTAAGCGAAATAATATCCGTACTCTAGAAAATAGTTTTAGTTAAATTTTTATATTTTCATCCTTACAAACAAATGTGTTCGAATCGCTGCATCCATCCATAAGAGAGGTCCTTGAAGAGAAGGGTATATTCGAACCCACAGAGCCTCAAAGGAAAGTGATACCCCTCATTCTACAGGGTAAGAATGTTCTCCTTATCTCACCCACCGGTAGCGGAAAAACGGAGGCCGCGATGCTCCCCATATTTCACAGAATAATGAGCGAAAAGCATGGAAGGATAGCCTGTATCTATATTACACCCCTGAGAGCGCTCAACAGAGATATGTTAAAGAGATTAAAGGATTTTGGGGAAAAACTGGAGATAGAGGTGGCAGTGAGACATGGAGACACGCCGCAGAGTGAGAGGAGAAAATTATCGCTGAAACCTCCACATGTTCTCATAACCACACCCGAGACATTCCAGATAATGTTCCTAGGCAAAAGGTTGAGAGAGAGTTTGAAAAATGTCAAATTTGTAATTATTGATGAAGTGCATGAACTTGCTTCTGATGAGAGGGGAGCACAGCTCGCCGTTGGCCTTGAGAGACTGAGAAGAATAACTAAATTTCAGATAATAGGACTCTCGGCAACTGTGGGAAACCCTGAGGAGATTGCAAAATTTCTTGCACCCAAGGAAAAGGTGGAGATAGTGGAAGTTAAACTTTTCAAGAAAGTGGATATAGAGATTAAGGCGCCTGAAAAGAGATATAAGAAAGAAGCGGAAATTATGGGTGCAGATGTTGATTATGCATCCACCCTTTTGGAGATGTGGAAAGATATTGAGAAGCATAATGCTGTTTTAATTTTCACAAATACAAGAGGTACTGCAGAGGATATGGGGATGCGTTATCATCTTCTCTTTTCCAATCCTCCCATAGAGGTTCATCATGGCTCGCTTAGCAGAGACATAAGAATAAGGGCTGAAGAGGAATTTAAAAATGGAACTATAAAAGCTCTCATATGCACCTCTTCCCTGGAGCTTGGAATAGATGTAGGGCGTGTGGATCTTGTTATTCAATACAATTCTCCGCGACAGGTGATAAAGCTCTTACAGAGGGTTGGAAGAGCTGGACATAGAATTGATGAAGTTTCGCGGGGTATAGTTTATGCCCATACTCCTCTTGAGATATGGGAATCCTCTGCCATTCTATCGCTCCTCCATCAGGGTATGGTTGAGAAGGTGAAAATTCGAGAAAAACCTTTAATGGTATTGGCTAACCAGGTAGTGGCAATGGGCAATTCAGGTGAGGTTAAGGATGTGAGGGAAGCGTATGAGATAATAAAGGGAGCGTATCCTTTCAGAAATTTAAGTTATGAGGATTTTTTGAATTTTCTATATTTTCTTCGAGAAATACGCAAAATATGGTTTGATGGCATATTCTTTGGCAAAACCAGGAGTGGGCGAGAATATTTCTATAACAACATTTCAATGATACCCGATGAGAAAAGTTATAAGGTAATAACCCTGAGGGGAGACTTCATAGGAATACTGGATGAGAGCTTTGTATCCTCCATAAATATAGGAGAAAGTTTTGTTATAAGGGGAATGGCATGGAGAGTAATGGATATAAAAGAGGATAGGATACTTGTGGAATATATAAGAGATATAGCTCTTCCACCCTCGTGGATTGGAGAGGAGATTCCTGTACCCTATGAGGTAGCTATTGAAGAACCAGATGTAAAATACATGAATGAGGCCGCTAGAGAATTGATCAGGAAATGGGAAATGGACTGGAACAGGGAGAAGGTGGTTATTGAAAAAGGAAAAGGCATTGTGTTCATAGGAATAAGGGGAGGTACCAAGGGAAATTATACACTTGCACTTCTTCTTTCATCACTGCTCTCCCAGAGAATTGGTGAGAGTGTGGAGTTCTCCATATCTCCATATCACATAGCCCTTTTTAATCCTCATATAAGGGTGGATTATGTGAAGGAACTCTTGATGAAGGTGACAAATGTAGAGGGGCTATTGAGGGTAATTGCAAAAAATTCGCGATTGTTCAATCGTGTGTTTTTGCATGTGGCGAAGAAGATGGGAGTAATAAGGAAAGATGCTGAGCTGAAAAAGATAAGAATCGAAAAAATAGTGAAAACTTATAAAGGTACCCCCCTGTATGATGAGACTCTCAACAAGCTCTTTTTCGATTATATGGATATAGAGGTTGCAGAGAGAATTCTCAAGAATATAAGAAGAGGGAAAACAAGAGTTGTGGTGAGAGAGTTGAGTGAGGCTTCCCAGAAGCTTCTGGAGGAGCATGGTGATCTATCCTCTCCCATAGTTGCCACAAGACCCGTTATAGAAGCTGTATATCGAAGATTGATGGAGGAAGAGATGCTTCAGGTATGCCTATCGTGCGGAAGGAAAATAAGAGTTAAGGTGAAAAATTTTGATAAGCCCATATGCCCCTTCTGTGGTAGCGTGAGAGTTGCTCTGGTAAAACCATATGAGGAGGAAAAATTGAAAATATTGAAGAAAAGCAAATTTACCAGTGAGGAGAGAAAAGAGCTGGACAGATTGATGGCTATTTCCCATCTTCTTCGGAGACATAAAAAATATGCTGCTCTTGTGCTTGCGGGAAGGGGTATAGGTTTGAATTCAGCTGCAAGAATTTTACAGATACCCTATGAGGATGAATACGAACTTGTGAGAAGAGTGCTCAAAGAAGAGCTGAAATATGCGAGAAACAGGCAATTCTGGGATTAAAAAATAAGAAAGAGGTTAAGATTTTCTTTTTACAAGCACAACAGCCACTGCAATAATCACTATTATTACGCCGATTATAGCACCCCATAGTACCATGTTAACAGGAATCTTCACCTGTATTACCGTTGCCTCTCCTTCACCAACTCCATTCACTGGCACTATTTTGACATGGGTAGTTCCTCCAGTTAAGGTTGGACTCAGTTTGAGATTATACTTTGTATCTTCAGTCTCTCCCACAAGCTTCCATTTCCCGTTCTCTTCTACATATATTTCGTACTTTATTATCTTTGTACCACCGTCATCCTGTGGAGGATCCCAGGTTAGTAAAGTTCCACCAGAGCCCTCTTTACCCCTTACATTTAATGGCTGTGATGGTTTCTGCCAGGCCACACTAACTTCATTGCTCTTATTTCCCTCTCCAACTGCATTTACAGCTGTTACATAGTAGGTGTGTTCAGTTTTTACATCCACATTTTCATCCTTATATGTGGTAGATGACCCATCTATGGTAGCGATTAACTTTCCATCGCGATATATATTATATGCATTTATCCTGGTACCACCATCATCCTGCGGGGCATTCCAGGTTAGAGTAGCTGTGCCATCTCCTCTCACAAGCTGCAAATTTTGAGGCTCAGAAGGTACCTGCCAGGCCACACTAACTTCATTACTTTTATTACTCTCTCCTACAGCATTTATGGCCGTTACATAATACACATAGCTTTCCCTCATATTCACCGAGGAATCATTGTAGGTTAGCTGAGTGGTTGAAGCTATCATCTCGCTATTTCGATACACCCTGTATTCTGAAACTTTGGTACCACCATCATCCTGCGGGGCATTCCAGGTTAGCACCACATACCCATCCCCTCTCCTGAGCTGCAGATTCTCAGGTTTATCGGGAGCGTTCCACGAGACTGTGAGCTCATAGCTCTTTGCCCCTTCTCCTGCTGGATTGCTGGCACTAACGGCATAGGTATAGCTTTCC
>JAGGTO010000104.1 GCA_021163705.1 Thermoplasmata archaeon
ATCTCTTTCTGCTCCTCAGTTGCTCTTCCAAACACAAATGTTCTTGTGATATCAGAATTGTATTTCCTGTATTTTGCTCCAAAATCCATAAGCACAAAATCTCCTCTTTTCAATTTTCTATTTCCAGGAACATAATGTGGCTCTGCAGCATTCTCTCCAAAGGCAACAATAGAGGTGAAGGCCACATCCTCTGCTCCTCTCTTGAGCATCTCATATACCAGTCTTCCTGCAAGCTCATATTCTCTCATTCCCTCTTTCATAAAATCTGGCATGATTTCTGCAACCTCCGAAGCTATTTTGGCAGCCTCACGCATTATTTCTATCTCTTTTTCATCCTTTATCATCCGTGCCTCCATTATTGCGGTGGATACATCCACATATCTTCTATCACCCAGCAGTTTTTTAATCTTCTCAAAATCCTCTAAAGTGAGGGATGAAAAGTTGAGACCTATGGTATCAGCATTCCCTGGTAGTTTTTTTAGGAGCTCATCTCTCTCCTGCGAAGTTTTGAATATGTAAACATCATTCTCTCCTTTTCTTGCACTTGTCTCCTCAAGCAGAGATGTTATCACCTTTGTCTCATCAGGATATACGATGGCATAAGAACCTTCAAAAAGTCCTCCACTGATCAGACCTGTTACATAGAAGAAGTTGAGATCAATAACGGGCTCACCTTTGTTGTAGATGATGATCATGTCCACATCTTCTTTCAATCTTTTAAAAATTTCATTCTCGTGCATAGGGGGAGATGAAATAACCCATATAATAATTTTTCTCGCATATGAGAGATATTGCCCGAGGGAGCGACGGGGTGGTCATAGCCCCTATGCTGCACCCGCCGGTTTCTCGGGCAAATCCAAATTATTTTTCGGATATAAAAAATTTATTTCCCTCCCTGCTACGATGAGTCTTGGAAATAAAAAATCTTTAATAATTCCACATCATGCTTTCTGATAAATGTATGCATTTGTATTTACAGTTCTCCTGCTCTCATTTGCCATAATAGTGGGAAATAGGTTTGAGAGGTTGAGGTTACCTGCTGTTGTGGGAAATATAATTGGAGGTATGCTTGTAGGACCGATCCTCGTGTTAATTCTTTCTCTATTTCTTCCCTACACATCCTCTGTGGTATCCTTTCTATCGGTGGAATATGCTGATAAGTATATGGATGTTCTCATTGATTTTAGTGTTGTTATTTTGATGTTTGGAGCTGGCTTAGAAGTGGATTTAAAGGCATTGAAGCATGCTGGCAAGAGGGCAGTTCTTGTTGCTGTTTTTGGTGTACTCATACCTTTTATTTTTGGAGTGCTGATAGGCCTCAATTTTGGCCTCTCCCTTCTTGCCTCTTTATATATAGGGGCTGCATTATCCATTACGGCTGTGGCTCTAAGTGTGACCACACTTATGCAGCTTGGTGTTTTGCAGAGGGATTATGGAATTGCCATAGTTGGTGCTGCTGTGGTAGATGACATAATTGGCACATTCATCTTAACGGTCCTTCTCGGAATGGAAAAATACGGGGAGATCCCACCCCTAAACGAATTATTCTTCACCATTTTAATAGCCTTAGGCTTTGTTCTCGCCGGCATATATATTGGTCCACTTCTGGCAAAACAGGTATTTCGCAGAGTTTTGAGATTTACCTCGGAGGAGAGATTGGGACTGAGCCTTATATTCATCTTCATATTTGCAATTCTGGCAGATATTTCCGGTTTGCATGCTATGATAGGGGCTTTCATAGCAGGAATGGCTGTAAGAGATGTTTTGACCAAATATGAGATGGAAACGATATCCAAGTGGTCGTTTGGCTTTTTTGGCCCCCTATTTTTCGCATGGGTAGGTTTCTCAGTAACTTTCTCAGGTGAAGTTATTTCTATTTTCCTTCCTATAATTGTTCTGGCCGCGTTTGCGGGGAAGATAATAGGGGGATTTATAGGGGCAAAGCTTTCAGGGATGAGTGTTAAAAGCTCTCTCATTGTTGGAATTGGAATGAACGCTAGAGCTGCAGTGGAGCTTGTTGTAGCACAGGTAGCTCTTGAGGGTGGGATAATAACCAGGGATGTTTTCTCGGCCATAGTTCTTATGGCAGTGATATCTGCTCTAACTACTCCAATACTTTTAAAATATGCAGTTAAAAAATACGGATAGGACGATGAATGAAAACAAATTTAGGTAGAGATAAACTTAAATAATGAAATTTTTATCTCATCGATGGGTGATGGGATGGAAGCTGGGAAGTTTATAGCAGTGGTTATGTTGGCAGTGCTTATTCTCTCGGCAATGGGAATGGGAGTACAGGGTTTCCTTCCCACTACTAGGGAGCTGGGAGGTAAATCTATAAAAATAACCATGAGCTATCCAAGAATAATCCAGGTGGAAAACAATCTCTATTCTCTTATGGGAAAGAGAGCGGAACTCATAGCCAGAAATATTGTCCAGGAGAAGCATGTGGTGTTTGAGGGAAAGGTGTATCTCATATATTCTCTACGAACCTGCAGGAATATAGAGACATATTTCAAAGAGTATGGAGATGGATGGAGCAAGGAGGTATATGTGGGTGGTGAGTATGCAGATCTTGCAGTAAATACCCAGGGAGTCTTTGTTTCCTCCTCCATAAACCATAATCCATGGATATACTATAGAATTGGGAGTATATGGCATTCTCAGAAGTTAAGTGATGGGTGGAGCACGGTAACATCCGTTTATGCGGGAGAGAGAGTAATAGTTGCCTGGAGAGGAGAAAACTCATTGCAAGTTTCTCTGTTCAATGGAAATAGGTTTAGAGAGGCAAAAAAGGTGGATAAGGAGAAAGCGCCAATAAGGAATATAGAGATTCTCTCTCATAGTGTTATTGTGAAGGAAGAGTCGCTGAATGCCTGGTACACTCTGAGATATATCACATCCAATTATGAAGAGTGGTCATTGGATTATGAAAAGAGGGAATATAAGGATGTGAAAGAACAAAAGGGATACTCTCCCCATACCTATGAAAAGGCACTCTGGACATTCATGGTATATCTCAACGGTGATAACTCACTTTCCGCAGCCACAGATGATGATCTCAGCGAGATGGAGAGAGGATTTAATGCCAGTGGAGTGGGTAAGGTGAATATAATTGCTCTATGGGATAAGGCCGGAGTTGGAGATTCAAAATTGATAAGGATCTATCCTGGCGGATATGAGGACATATCCTCCCAGGCATCATGGATGAGCAGCGAGGTGGATATGGGAAATTCCACAACTCTGGTGAATTTTGTTACCTGGATTGTGAAGAACTACCCTGCAGAGCATTATTTTGTGGATCTATGGAACCATGGGGGAGATTATTTTGGTGCCATGTGGGATGATACTTCTGGCACACATTTATCCTTAGAGGATCTGAAAATTGCGGCAGATGAGATCAGGAAGAATATTGGTTTCAAGGTTGATATATGGGGATATGACGCATGTTTGATGGATGCAGGTGCGGATAACTATCAGGTGAAAGAGGTTGCAAAGATTCTCGTGGCATCAGAGCATACGGAGGGTGGCGATGGATGGGATTATGTTGCCCTTATTTCGAATTTAACGAGAGATCCCTGGCAAACTCCAGAAGAATATGCGTATAATTTTGTGGTTCATGTAGATGATGAATGGTCACAGCAATGCATCGTGACGATGGCAGCTATAAATATGACTGCCTGGGATTACAATTTTATGGAAGCCTATAATTTCCTAGCGCAGGCTTTAAGGCATGCTGCTGGAGAGAATGAGAGCATAATCAGGGCATTTCAAGAAGCTGCCAAGGGAGATCCATCTTACTGGAGTAGCAGTGTGGATGTTGGAGACTTTGCAAAGATGCTCATAAAATATGTGAACAACAG
>JAGGTO010000064.1 GCA_021163705.1 Thermoplasmata archaeon
AGAAATTGGTGGATGATGTTGACAGAAAAATTCTCGAGTTGCTCTCTGTGGAAAGAAAAAGCGGTGAACTGAGCAAAATGTTAGGTGTATCTAAGCCAACAGTTCTCAAACGTATTAAGAGATTGGAACAAATGGGGCTTGTAAAAAGTGTTGGTTCCGGTGCACATAAGAGATATGTTGCCAGGAGGTGAGTTACCTCCACAAAATTTAAGGCGATAATTGATATAGGGATATAAAACTTCCAGCAGTCCGAAGGATATGTTTTTATAGAAAAATCAAAATTACCTTATCTATGCGTGTACTTTTTATCCATGCGGATTACATAGAGTTTGAGGCAAAGAGCAAGGCAATGAAGGCAGCGGAGGAAATTGAGAGGAAGAGAGAGCGATATGAGGAATGTCTAGTTGCATTCATAAGTGTGGAAGAGGGAGATTCCTCGCTTCTCCATAAGGCGGTGGATGAAATTGAAGATGTTGCAAAGAAGGTGAATGCCGAGAGAATAGTGCTATATCCATATGCACATCTCAGTAGCAATCTTGCGGGAGCATCGGAGGCCATGGATGTGCTAAGAAATCTTGAGGAAGAGATGAAGAAAAGAGGATATGAGGTCCATCGTGCACCATTTGGCTGGTACAAGAGCTTTGTTATTTCCTGCAAGGGGCATCCTCTGAGCGAACTGAGCAAGGAGATAAAGAGTGAGGAGAAGGAGGAGGAAAGCGAAGCTCTGAAGGCCGAGAAGAGGACAACATACTGGTATATAATGGATACCGATGGTAATCTGCACAGTGTGGAAGAATTCGATTACAGGGATTATCCAAATCTGAAGAAATTTGCGGATTATGAGATTTCAGGCTCCAGAGCAGCGAAGGAAATTCCGCCACATGTGAAGCTCATGCAATCCTTAGAGATAGCGGATTACGAGCCTGGAAGCGATTCTGGAAATATGAGATACTATCCAAAGGGCAAGCTTATAAAAGCATTGATTGAAGAATATGTTGAGTCGAGAGTTCTGGATTATGGAGCCATGCAGGTTGAAACCCCAATAATGTATGACTACGAGCATCCCTCGCTGAAATCGTATCTCAATCGTTTTCCAGCCAGGCAGTACATTGTGCTCTCGGGGAGAGATAAATACTTTCTGCGTTTTGCTGCCTGCTTTGGGCAGTTTCTGATGATGCATGATGCAACCATATCATATAAGAATCTCCCCCTCAAAATATACGAACTGGCCAAGTACTCCTTCAGAAGGGAGCAGAAAGGAGAACTCTCAGGATTGCGAAGATTGAGGGCATTCACCATGCCCGATATGCATACCCTTGCAAGAGATCTGAGAGAAGCGATGGAGGAATTCAAGAAACAGTATGAGATGGCCATAGAAGTCCTCCGAGATTTTGGATTAAGCCTTGGAGATTACGAGGTTGCAATTCGTTTTACCCGTGACTTCTATGAGGAGAATAAGGAATTTATAAAGGAGCTTGTTAGGCTTGTGGACAGGCCTGTCCTTATACAGATGTGGGATGAGCGTTTCTTCTATTTTGTTCTCAAATTCGAGTTCAATTTTGTGGATTCCTTAAACAAGGCGGCTGCACTGAGCACCGTTCAGATAGATGTGGAGAATGCAGAGAGGTATGGGATCACATACTACGATGAGAATGGTGAGGAGAAATATCCATATATTCTGCACTGCTCTCCAAGCGGAGCTGTGGAGCGTGTTATATATGCGATGCTTGAGAAGGCTGATATGGATGCAAAGAAAGGGAAGAAGCCCATGCTTCCTGTATGGCTGAGCCCTACACAGATTCGCATAATACCTGTGAGGGATGAATTTACAGGCTGTGCAATTCAGGAGATGGATTATTTTGCCAAAGAGGGATTCCGTGTGGATGTGGATGATAGAGACCTTACCGTTTCGAGAAAAATAAGGGATGCAGAGAAGGAATGGATCCCCTACATAGTTGTAATGGGAGAGAAGGAGAAGGAGAGAGATATTCTCACAGTGAGAATAAGGGGAGACGGAGTTAAAGAGATGAAGAGGGAAGAACTTTTGGAAATTCTCAGGAATGAGACTGAAGGTAAGCCAAAGCGCAGATTGCCGCTTCCACCGCTGCTCTCCGAGAGGCCAAGGTTCAGATAGACTTCCTCAATTTTTTAATTTTTGAGAGGTAGCGCGAGAGCTTTATATCCTCCGGGGAAACTTCGATTATGCGTCCATCATTGATTACGAAATGTCTCAGTGGAAATTTTTTCTCGCTGTAGCGTAATACCTCCTGGGCTATATAATGCATCTGCACGCAGTGAGGTGAACCATCTTTTGTGAGAACAACAAGCTCTTTGGCGACGGACATCATGGTGATGAGTTTGTAGAAAAGCATGTTTATATGCTCTTTTTCCGGGCAGAAGGATAGTGGAGTGTAATCCTTAAAATCTGCAAGAAATTCAGGGTTTTCATCTATGCATGAGCCGTAGAGAAGCAGTTTTTTCCCTCGAATATATTTGCCCTTGGCATTGGTGCTCATGATTTCCATAATATACCTATGGAATTATTTTAAAAATAGTTTTGCAAACTTTAAATATTTGATGAGCATAGCCTTTAAAAAAGAGGTGAAATAGGATGACCCTTATTGAGGATATTGTCATAAGAAAAATACTGGATTCGAGAGGTAATCCTACGGTTGAGGTGGAAGTTTACACGTTGAGTGGATACGGTAGAGCTGCAGCCCCAGCCGGAAAATCCACAGGCAAGCATGAGGTGAAGGCATATCCTGCGGGAGGTATAGACGCAGGAATAAAATATTTCAAGGAGAAGATGGACAATCTCATAGGGATGGATGCAACTCGCCAGGAGGATGTGGATGCCATGCTTCATGAGATTGATGGCACGGAGAATTTCTCAATGCTTGGTGGGAATATTGCAGTTGCAGTATCGCTTGCTGTTGCAAAGGCGGCCGCCAATTCTCTGGGATTACCATTCTATCAGTATCTGGGAGGAGTATATGCCACAAAGGTACCCAAACCTGTGGGAAATGTTCTTGGAGGTGGCAAGCATGCTGTTGGAGGTACCACAATACAGGAGATGCTAGCAGTTCCCATGAGTGAGAGTGCAAGGGATAATGTGTTTGCTAATGCTGAGATTCATAGAGTTCTCGGTAAAAAGCTAAGGGAGAGATTTCCCAATATCTCTATAGGGCTTGGTGATGAGAAGGCTTGGATTGCTCCCATGGATGATATTGAAGCCATAGAGCTTCTTGTGGAAGCAATAGAGGAAGTGAAGGGGGAATATGGTATAGAGATTAAGCCCGCGCTGGATTTAGCTGCAAGCTCATTTTATAGGGATGGAAAATATGTGTACAGGAATGGAGAGAAGACTCCAGAGGAGCAAATAGAGTTTGTGGAATCTCTGGTAAAGGATTATGGAATCTATATAGTGGAGGATCCGCTTCATGAGGATGATTTTGAAGGATTTGCCGAGCTAACTAGGAGGATAGGACATCTTGCCTACATTGTGGGTGATGATTTATTTGTGACGAATGTGAAGAGAATAAAGATGGGAATTGAAAAAGGTGCGGCAAATGCCGTGCTTATAAAACCAAATCAAATAGGCACCTTAACTGATACTGTAAATGCTATAAAGCTTGCCAAGGAAAATGGCTATGCTACGGTGATCTCCCATAGAAGTGGAGAGACCTGTGATACGAGCATAGCGCATATTGGCGTTGCATTTGGATGTGAATTCATAAAGACTGGTGCTATAGGTGGAGAGAGAACTGCGAAGTTGAATGAATTAATTAGGATAGAGGAAGAGATAAAAGGTGAGTGAATATGGGAGAGCTTTTAGTAGATGAAAACACATATCTGACGGCGGGAGTGCACATCGGTACGCAGGTGAAAAACAAAGATATGATGAAATTTATTTACAAGGTACGCAGTGATGGTCTCTATATACTTGATATAGAGAAGACGGATGAAAGAATAAGGCTTGCAGCAAAATTCTTAGCGAGATATGCTCCTGAGGAGATTCTTGTGGCTGCACAGAGACAGTATGGTCAGAAGCCAGCCATAATGTTTGCTCAGGCCATAGGAGGTGCAAAGGTTGTTGCGGGAAGATTTATTCCGGGAACATTAACAAATCCGCAGCTTCCCAACTATATCGAGCCAAGTGTAATTTTCATAAACGATCCTGCGGCAGATTCCCAGGCTCTGAGAGAAGCAGTCAAATCAAAGATACCGGTGGTGGCGTTATGCGATGCAAATAATCGCACGAGCTTTGTGGATCTTGTAATACCTGCAAACAACAAGGGTAGAAGGGCATTGGCATTAGTTTACTGGCTTCTCGCCAGAGAAATACTGAAAGAGAGAGGAGATATAAAAAATAACGAAGAATTTAAATATAAGGTCGAGGATTTCGAGGCACCGCTATGAGAGTTCCTGCAGTTTCAGGGCAGTTTTATCCTTCGGAAAGAGATGAGCTTGATTCGCTCATCAGAGAACTCTATCTTCATCCTTTGGGTCCTGGAGAAATACCTACCCTCGTACAGGATGGAGAGCGAAGAATAAAGGGTGGAGTGGTGCCTCATGCGGGCTATATCTTTTCAGGTCCTGTGGCAGCCCATTTTTATGCATCTCTTGCAAAGGATGGCTGTCCGGAAAGTTTTATAATAATAGGGCCAAATCATTATGGAGTGGGCTCTCCCATAGCCTTAAGCATGGAAGATTTTCTAACGCCATATGGTGTTGCAAGGATAGATAAGGAACTTGCAAAAAGTATAGCAAAGGAGTTTGTGGATATAGATGAGCATGCCCATAGATATGAGCACAGCATAGAGGTTCAGCTTCCATTCCTTCAATTTTTAAAGAGAGAGATAAAATTTGTGCCTATAGCCATGCTCTCTCAGGAGTATGAGATGGCCGTAGAGCTTGGAAAAGTGTTGAGAGATGCCATAGATGGAAAGGATGTGGTTATAATAGCCTCCTCAGATTTCTCACATTATGTTCCAAAGAAGGTGGCTTACGCAAATGATATGAGGGCAATTGAGAAAATTTTAAAAGGAGATGTTAAGGGTCTCTATGATGTGATTTACAGATATGGGATAAGCATGTGCGGTTATGGTGCAGTTGCTGCAATGCTTACCGCAACGGGAGGAAGAGGTAAGCTTTTAAAATATGCCACCAGCGGGGATGTTCAGCCGATGAATGAAGTGGTTGGTTATGCGGCTATTAAAGTGGAAAGATTGTAACTCTCCATAATCTTTAAATTGAAGAGATGCATGCTTATACAAAACTCCATAAAAATTAGAGGTGATGGGCATGGCTAAAAAGAAAGAAAGTTTGGAAGAGAAATTAGGGATGAAAAAGAAGAGTATGTGGCTCACCTTGAAAAAAAGCGAAATAAAGAGGGCGATGAGTTTTGCTGAGGACTACAAGAAATTTTTGAGGGATGTGAAAACTGAGAGAGAAAGCGTGGATTATATGATAAAAATTGCAAAGGAGCGTGGGTTCAAGGATTTATCCAAGGCCAAGACTTTAAGCCCAGGAGATAAGTTCTACATTCATAACAGGGGAAAGAGCCTTGCTCTAGGGGTTGTGGGCAAAAAGCCCTATGAAGGATTCAGACTTGTTGTATCTCACATAGATTCACCCCGTCTTGACTTAAAACCAAATCCCCTTGTTGAGGATTCCGATGCTTCTTTAGCCTTGCTAAAGACTCATTACTATGGGGGCATAAAGAAGTATCAGTGGGTTTCAACACCTCTTGCAATTCATGGAGTTGTATACACAAAGGATGGAAAGAGGATAGATATAAGGATTGGCGATAATCCTGGAGACCCGGTGTTTGTGATACCTGATCTCTTGCCGCATCTTGCTCGCCGGGCACAGGGAGACAGAAAACTCTTCGAGGGAATAAAGGGTGAAGAGCTACAGCTTGTGGTGGGCAATATACCTGTGGAGGATGAGGAGATAAAAAATAAGATAAAGACTGCAGTGCTGAAGCATCTCAACGAGAAGTACGGGATAACGGAGGAGGATTTCAATTCTGCAGATCTTGAGATAGTTCCTGCCTATGATCCCAGGGATGTGGGATTTGACAGGAGTATGATAGGTGCATATGGACAGGATGACAGGATATGCGCCTACACATCCTTCAGGGCAATTTTGGAAGTTGAAGAGCCAACATACACAAGCATTGCCTTCTTCTACGATAAAGAGGAGATTGGTAGTGATGGAAATGTCGGTGCTCAAAGTAATTTCCTGGAGTATGTTTTGGCCAAGGTCCTATCCCTCATGAAGCCCAATTATACTCATGTGGAATTTCTGGATATACTCTACAAGACAAAGGCAATTAGTGCGGATGTAAGTGCTGCTATTAATCCTCTGTTCAAAGGTGTGCACGATATACCCAATGCTGCCAAGGCTGGCTATGGGGTTGTGATATCGAAATACACGGGCCATGGAGGAAAATATGGATCAAGCGAAGCCACTGCCGAATTCATGGCTGAGATAAGGGCCCTTTTTGCAAAGCATAATGTCCCGTATCAGGTGGCAGAGCTTGGAAAGGTAGATGAGGGAGGTGGAGGAACCATAGCCAAGTTCTTTGCACAGTACGGCATGGATGTTGTTGATATGGGCCCAGGAATAATAGGAATGCACTCTCCCTTTGAAATTGCAAGCAAGATGGATATATGGAGCGCTTATCTTGCCTATAAAGTCTTCCTCTCCCAGTGACTTTTTCCCATCCCTACTCTTTTATTCTTATTACATGTGCACTACAGGAGAGGCATGGGTCATAGGCCCTGACTATTACTTCGCTCATTTTCTTTATTTCTTCATCGTTTTTTTCCTCTGAGAGCATCACCTTCACTTCTTTTCTGAGGATTTCTTCCATATGATATGTATTTATCGCCGTGGGTGTGATTATATTGCAAGCCTTTACCTTTCCTGAGGAATCAAACGCTATATCATGATAAAGAGTTCCACGCGGGGCTTCAACCGCACCAAATCCCCTGGACTCCTTAGGTTTTATTTCAATTCTTTTTTCGTTTCTTATGCCTCTGGTGATGAGCTCGTCTATTATCTCCACGCATCTTTCAAGACTGGCAACAGTTTCAATGGCCTGTGCAAGAATATTCTCCATGGGGTTATATGAGGGAAATCTATCTGAATTTTTGTAGCATTCCTTCGCCATGGGTGGAAGCTTATCCCATATTAGATTGAGCCTGGCAAGGCTTCCAACCATAATCGGTTTTCCATCTTTAGTGGTACTTCTTTTGGCTGTTGAATGGGAAATTGGTCTCTCAACAATCACTTCCCCGTATCTAGAAACCTCATACACTCTTTCTCCAAGAAGTATCCTATCTCCAAAATAATCGTAGTTTCTACCAGGCATCAGGCAGGAATAGATTCCCCATGAATCTCTGATTTCCGCATAATCCTGGGTGAGTATAAGGTCCACCGTATGAAGGGCATCCTTCAGAGCCAATACAATTCTTCTCTTGAGATTGGCCAACTGATTTTCAGTAGGGAGAGAAGTAAATCCCCCAACCTTTGATTTCTCAGGATGTATGGCTCGTCCTCCCACCACCCGCTGCACATCGTTTCCGAGTTTCTTAAGACGAAAGCCTCTCTCCAGTTCCTCTGGATAGTATTTTTTCATCGCCAAGGCGGATGGAAATCCCAGGAGGTCAGGGAGCGATAGGAAAAATATGTGAAGAAAATGGCTTTCAAGTATGCTTCCATGCATCAGGAGCTCCCTCAATAGCCTGGTTTGTTCACTGACTTCCACTTCAAAGGCATTTTCAACCGCTCTTACAGCAGCAAGATTGTGGTCAGCAGTACATATTGAACATATGCGCATTAAAATTGTTGGCACTTCATACCACGGCCTTCCCTTTATCAAAGTTTCAAAGAATCTTGAACCCTCCACCACCTGCATCTTCACATTTTCAAGTACATCTCCACGAAGCACAATGCTCACCTTCCCGTGGCCCTCAATCCTGGCTATCAAGCCGGTATGTATTTCTCTCATTCTCTCACCCCTGCAATTTCACAGAATTTCTCTATGACCTCAGAGGAGTAAGAGAAAAGCTCCATTCTTTCCACAACCTTTTGAAGATCTATTCCCTTAGATTTGTATACCTCCACAGCAGATTTTATTATATCCTCATGAGGTACCAGTCCACGGCAACCAAAGCAATAATGTCCCTGTTTTGGACATGGTGCGCCACAACCGAAATATGTGAGCGGACCTAGACATATCTCTCCCTGCGAAAGAAGACATTCCTCACCCTGAAGCGGACATTCAGCACAAACAGTTAGGCATTCCACATCATAATCCCTGCAGAGTTCAACAAAGGGACAGTTACCACTTATAGGGCAATCCCAGCAATTTCTGCGATGGCGGGCCAGTAAAAATTCCACTATATCCCGGCGAAGAGAGTGCAGATCGGGAGTATTAGTATGCACCTCTAAGCCGCTCCTCACCGGAGTTTTACACGCCTCTCTGTAATACACTTTTTCTCCCTTTCCAATAGCCACCATACAGAGTCGGCATGAACCTGGGCGTTCCTGAGGGAGCAGTGGATTATAACAGAGAGTTGGGATATGTATTCCAAGCCTTCTGCACACATCGAGCACCTTTTCTTCAGGGTCAGCAAGAACTTCTAAATCGTCTATTTTAATTCTAACCTTTCTTATAGAGGACATCTGAATCCCTCCCTGAGGATATTTTCATATGCTCTAGCCAGAGCCCACCTGCCAAGCTTGGAGACTATTCCTTGGTTATAATAATCAATCAACCTTCTTCTTTCCTCAATTACATCAAAACTGGGGGCTGGGTAATGCCCTCCACCGCCAGCACATCCTCCAATGCAGGGTACAATCTCAACATAATCATAATCCTTCACATATTCCTGATATTTCTCCATCTTTCCCGGTTCAGTTATTATCAATGTTCGCTTTGTGGAATTTTTCAATCTTATCACAATTTCCTCAACTCCCTTTTCTATCTGCATCCTCTGAATGTCTTCTTCCGAACCAGAAAATAAATGGATATAAGAAAGTAGGGATTCTGCCAGCGGACCTAATGGATAGGTATTCATTATCTCCATCATTCCACTGGAAAGACACTCTCTATCAAATCCCGCTCTGTCCGGAGCCATAGTGTCTATATCCACTCCGCAGGAGGATAAAAGCTGTCTCAACTCTCTCGATGTGAGAACGGCGTCAACTTCACTCGAATTCTTGTAGGCAACACAGGGAGTTATGAGCACAAATTTGGCATTTTTCCCGAACTCATTTCGGATTATACTCATCAGCATATGTAGAGGTTCTACCTCCACATTCATATACTTTAGGAGAGATGGATATTTCTTTCTAATCAACTCAATTGCGGCCGGGCACCAGGCTGCAATTTTCTCTCGTTCATCTCCCTTTAAAACATGACGTGCTTGATGGATAAGGGAAAGGTGGTAGGCATAGGTGAAAGATATCACCTTATCAAATCCAATTTCGTGAAGTGAGGAAATTACACGGCGTAAATAAAGGCGGAAATCTTTCTCCCTTGAGAAGTGCTGTAGCATGGAAGTACATGTCATGGGGTCCAGTAAGGCTATCACAAAGTTATCTGGCTCAGCAAGAATACTTTTTACCCGAGATACATCATTTCTCACAGAATATGCCCCCACAGGACATACTGTCAGGCATTGACCACAGAGAATGCACTCTCCATTCTCAAACCCCTCACCAAAGAAGGTGGAGACCACGACCCGGGCCCCACCTCCACGGGAGATTATGTCTATGGCACCGACACCTATATGTTTCTGGCAGATATTCACGCATCTTCTGCATACCACACATTTCTTTGGGTCCAGTGAAAAGGCCATGCCCCTTATTTCGTCATAGTTTCCTGTCTGGATATTCACAGGTAGAAGCTCGTTTTTCACAGGGGGATTTCGTACAAACTTAAAGATGTAGTAAAGTATTTCCTCTTCCGGAACCGGACAACCTCTTATGTAATAATCCACATCCACATAATAATCAAGAGGTTTTACTTCACTTAAGGGAGCGAATTCTTTCTCCAGTTTGACCCCATCGTATACCTCAGAATACTGCTCTTCAAGCGCATACCTGGAACGCAGGTTATGAAGTCCCCCGCAAGAAGTGGCGCATGAGCCAAGTGCTATGAGATACTTGCAATTCTCTCTGATTTCTTGAAGTCTCTTTTTGTCCTCGGGAGTTGCCACGAATCCAGCAACAAAAGCAATATCCACGGGCAACTCATTGTTGGATTGTACCATCAGATAATTCTTTATATCCACTATCTCCGCAATATCTATCAGCTCCTCCTCCAGGTTCGTGATATTCAATTCTTCCCCGGCACAGCATGTGAGTCCGAATATTCCCACACGAATTTTCTCATCCATAAAATCACCCCACCAGTGATTCCCATTCATTCCTGAAATACTTCAGGGAGGACAACAGCATATTGGGTGCGGATTTGCCCAGCCCACATATGGATGCATTCATCATCGTTTTACCCCATCTCTTCAGGAGAGAAATATGCTCTTTCGTTCCCTTTCCTCTAACCAGCTTTTCAATAATTTCCACTACCTCTCTGGTGCCACCACGGCATGGTGTGCATCTCCCGCATGATTCTTGCTCAAAGAAGCGCATAGTGTTTAAAACAACATCCACCACAGAGATATCTGAAGTAAAGGGAACTATAACCCCAGAACCCAAGGATATACCTCTCCTCTCAGCATCTTCCATGGTTAAAGGCATATTCAGAAAATCAGGAGGAACTATGTATCCCGAGGCACCACCTATTATCACTCCCTTTAACTCTCCGTCCACACCTCCGGCCAGCTGAATTGCCTCACCCAAGGTAGCACTCCCAAGTTCTATTTCATATGGGCCAGGTTTTTTCACCAATCCGGAGATGGAGAATATCCTTGTACCTGTTGAGGAACTTGTCCCCATGGATGCATACCATTTCCCTCCATTTTTTATTATCAAAGGTACATTTGCCAGTGTCTCCACATTCTGAACCAGAGTTGGCTGCCCAAACAGACCAACCACTGAGGTTCGGGGTGGCTTTACTCTTGGACCCCCTCTTTTACCCTCAATAGATTCGAGAATCGCGGAGGATTCTCCACACACGTATGCACCTGCTCCCTGCACAACCTCTATATCAAAGGAATAACCAGAGCCAAGAATGGAGCTACCCAGATATCCTTCATCCCGGAGAATGTTTACCAGCTTCTCAACTCTTCTGTAAATCCACGGGTATTCCCCGCGCACATATACAAAGCCGTAGTCTATTCCCGTGGCTATGGCACCTATAATCATCCCCTCCAGAACTTGAAAGGGAACAGTTTCCCAAACGTATCTATCCTTAAAGGTACCAGGTTCTCCCTCATCAGAATTACACACCATGTATTTTGGCCTTCTCGTCTGCACAGCCACCGATTCCCATTTGAAGCCTGTCCAGAAAGCTGCCCCACCTCTACCACGCAATCTGGATTCATTAATTTCTCCTATGATTTCGGACCTGCGCATCTTAAGAGCCTTCCTGAGAGCCTGGAAACCTCCTATGCTGAGATAATCATCAAGGCTCTCAGGGTCTATCTGGCCCATATACTTCAAAATAACCCTATTCTCTTCCACCATTAACTTTCACCCCTTTATAGCTCTCTATAATTTTTATCACCTTCTCTGGAGTGAGAGAGACATAAATTTTATCGTTTATCATCATCGCAGGCGCTTTATCACATTGCCCTATGCAGGATGTGGTTTTAAGAGTAAAAAGACCATCTGGAGTGGTTTCTCCCACCCTTATACCAAGATGCTCTTCTATCGCTCTCAATATTTCCCTGCTCTTTTTCATATGACAGGTGAGAGTATCACATACCCTTATCACATACTTTCCCTGCTGCTCTGTGGAAAATAGATGATAGAAAGTAGCTGCAGAATAAATTCTGGCAGTGGGGATTCCCAAAAGCTTTGCTGTTTCCTCCAGAGCCTCTCGTGGAAGATATGAAAAGGTATCGTAGATATCGTGAAGTATGGGAAGTACTGGAGCTTTTCTATGTCTATGTCTCTCGACTATTTCCTTAACGATTTCTCTACAGTCCTTTTCTGGGGGCATAGGAGAGCACCTCTTTTAATTTCGATTATTTTTTAACGATTATCGTAATTATTTTCACGAAGTTAAATCTTTCGGTTTGATAAGCTCTAGCAAATACGTCTCAAAGCATACAATGAAGGGAGAGACGACAGAATATGCTATGAATAAAACAGAAAAACTGGCGACACAATTTTTTCTAAAAGGACTATAATTTTTCCTTGCTCAACTCATACCACATATGCTCGATTTCGCTGAATATGACCCTACATCCTGTTCTCGCCGCACCCTTTGAGCCAGGAATAACGAAAATCAATTTTCCACAGCATACACCTGCAAGGGCTCGGGACATCATGGCAGCGGTGCCTATTTCCTCATAGCTGAGCATTCTGAATATCTCACCAAACCCAGGCAGTTTTTTATCCAGCACGGGCTCAATGGAATCCACGGTGACATCTTTTTTGCTTATTCCTGTCCCCCCATTGAAGATCACAGCATCACAGCTGGGTAGAAAATTGAAAAGAGCGTGTAAAATATCCAGCTTGGAATCCTTTACCACCGTATATTCGCATAACTCATGTCCATTCTTCTCAATCTCCTCCATTATTATTTTTCCCGATTCATCTGTCCTCTCATTTCTGCTTGAGCTCACTGTTATTACTCCTATTTTGAGTGTGTATCTATGTTTTTTATGCTCCTCTACTCCCATATTCATTCCTCCTTGATCTTCTCTACCACTTCTATTCCAAGAATCTGTGTCATTGGATACTGCCCATTTTCATCCTTCTCCAGATATTTCACCATATCCCATATTGTTAGAAGAGCAACGCTCACACCTGTTAAAGCTTCCATTTCCACACCTGTCTTATAATGGGCCTTAACTTCACATTCCACATCTATGCGATTTCCGTGCATGTGAAATGAGAAGTCCACAGATTCTATGGGGATGGGATGACAGTGGGGTATTATATTGGGGGTGTTCTTAACAGCAAGCATACCTGCAATCTTCGCAGCTTCAAACACATCTCCCTTTTTTACCTCCCCACTTTTTATGACATCCACCGTTGTGCTTTTTAACACTATTGTGCCCCTCGTTTTGGCTATGCGAAGCACATCCTTCTTTTCACTTATATCCACCATGCCCATAGCTTGCTTATTCTCTCATACATTATTAATTTTTCATCCTTTGGCAAAATCCAGTATGGCATAGATTTTATCCAGCTTCTCGATATGATGCTCTCCCAAACTCATTCTCGTAATTCTGTGAACAGCAAAGCCTCCAATGGAGCTGATAAGTTTAACGGCCCTCTTATTGCCCTCTGGAATGATAATTTTGCGGTAACCGAGACTAAATGCTCTCTGGATCAAGCATTGTGCCACATAATCATCCTCGGCTATTACAGGTCCTATGTTATCCATTTTCAAAAGGGCATAGCCTCCCTGTGTTTTGAGAATCTTTGCACCCTTATTTATCCAGGCAGTGAGGGCCCTTATCCTGTCTGCTCCAAAGGCTTTGAGATCCATGGCTCTTATTTCCTCATCAACGCTTTTAACCATGCTCACATTCTCGCAGGTTCTCATGCTCTTTATGCGGGGGATTTCATAGATGGCTGTGGGATATTCCTCCACAAATCCAAATTTTCTGTAGAGGGGATATCCCGCAGCAGAGGCATCAAGTCTTATAGTCTTCACATCTCTCTCAGTAAGCTCATTTAGAATTCTTTTAAGGATGGAGGTCGCTATACCCCTCCGCTGATACTTAGGGATCACACCCATATACCCAATCCATGCAAGATTTCCGTAGATGAAGAAACATCCGGCACCCACAGGTTCTCCCTGGAGAAATGCAGCAAGGCAACCATCCTCTTGAACCTGAAGATTTATCTCAAATATCTTTTTGAGCATCTCTCTATCTTTAATTCTATAGGCCTCAGAGACAACCCTGGCAAAAAATTCCCACTCTCCTCTTTCAAGGACTCTTATTTTCATATCCATATTTCCCACCACCATTAAAAATTTCTGGCTTTGCATACATCCCTCACGGGGCACTGGCTGCATTTTCTCTTTCTGCAGAGTTTGCCTATCTCAACCAAGGTGGATTCGAATTTTGCATAACCCCCATCTATCTTTTCTTTCCAGAAACTCTCTATATCCTCAATTCCCAGATTTTTGGCGGCTAGTTTTGCAAGATGCGTGGGATAGGGCCTGGCTTTTTCCCACACTCCTACCATTTCTCTCATAAATATGCCTACGGTGGTATCTCCTATGCCCCTAGCAAGTGATTTCAAATCTGATACCAAATCTTCAAAATTCTTTGCCTCCCCATGTATATCATTCAAGCTTCTATTTTTCAGGTTTTTGGCCAGATTGAGGAGCTTATCTGCAGTCTTGAAATCGTATCTTGTATAGCCTCCAGAATCGAGAATTGCAACGAGGGAATCCCAACCTTCCTCAAGTATTCTATCGGAACTTGTCACATTGTAAACTTCAAACATCTTGTATGTGCGCAGGGCAATGTTCTTGCTAATTCTGGCACCAAATAGAACCGAAAGAAGAAACCATTTGAATGGCTCTCTCTTCAAATCAATATGGAAAATTTCCGAGTAGCGAACTCCATATTTTTCAATAGCCTTCCTGATGGCCTCTTCCAGTTCCATAAATTCACATAGAGCTCGAATATTTAAAATCCATGGGATAAATTTCTTTTACCCCTTTCCATTATGGAGGTGGATGTATTCCCTCAAGAGTTATGATTTCGAGCTGCCAGAAGAATTGATTGCACAGGAGCCTGTTGAGCCGAGAGATCACGCTAGATTAATGGTATTGCGCGATGGAATAGAGCATCGCTTCTTCTATAATCTGCCAGAATACCTGGAAAAGGGAGATGTTTTAGTTTTGAATGATACCCGTGTGATAAAAGCCAGGCTTCACGGGCACAAATCAACAGGGGGTAAAGTGGAAATACTGATCTTGGAGAAGTTGGGAGAGAATTTCTATCGCTGTCTGGTGAAGGGAAAGAAGATAAGGACTGGCACGGAGCTAATATTCGATAATATAAAGGGAAAGGTGATGCATAAGGAGGAGGGCATATGCGACATTGAATTTTCGGGTAATATAATGGAGCTTGCAAGAAAAAGGGGTGAAATACCGCTTCCTCCGTATATAAAGAAGAAAATTTCCGATGCTGAGGAGAAATATCAGACTGTATTTGCAAGGAAAGAGGGCGCGGTGGCGGCACCCACAGCCGGGCTCCATTTCACCCCAGAGTTGCTTAAAAAAATAGAGAATATTGGGGTGGAAGTTCTATATATCACTCTACATGTTAGCTATGGCACATTCAAGCCTGTTAAAAGTGAGGATATAAGGGAACATAAAATGGAGGCAGAATATTACATAGTATCTGAGAAAGTTGCAGAGAGGATAAATAATCGCTCAGGCAGGCTCTTTGCCGTTGGCACCACAGTAATGCGCACGCTTGAAAGCTCGTCCAGGGATGGTATGATTTATCCCTCTCAAGGATATACCGATATATTCATATACCCGGGTTATGAATTTCAGGCGGGAATAGACGCTCTCATTACCAATTTTCATATACCAAAATCCACGCTAATTATGCTCGTTACTGCCTTTGGAGGATATGAACGCATCATGAATGCTTACAGGATAGCAGTGGAGATGAAATACAGATTCTTTAGCTTTGGGGATGCCATGTTAATTTTCAAAATGTAGCTCTATTAACTACAAAAAATTTTTAGTATGAGAAGGATACCCAACTGTTATGAAAAGAAACATAGTTGTAGAGGAGATAACTCAAATTCCTGTGGAGGACAGGGAGGTTGAGATTGTTGAGAGAAAGGGTATTGGGCATCCAGATAGTGTGGCAGATGGAATTGCAGAAAGCAT
>JAGGTO010000114.1 GCA_021163705.1 Thermoplasmata archaeon
CAGGTAGGAGGGAAAGGCTTGAGAGGGAGATCAGGAAGGTCGCCACCAAAATTGTGATCAGGGTTGTGGAGCCTGAGGAAATAGATATGATGAGAGAGAACATAACAATAAATGAGATTGAGGTAAGAATTTTTGCCGATGTAATAAACGAACTTGATTGCAGGGAAGTTTATGTGGATGCTGCAGATGTGGACGAAGAAAGATTCTCTCTTGAAATTTCTAAGTATTTGAAAAAGGAAGTGAGGATAATTTCTAGGCATAAAGCTGATGAGATTTATCCTGAGGTTAGTGCCGCATCCATCATTGCTAAGGTGGAGAGGGATAGGATAATACAGAAAATTTCTCAGGAGATAGGCGATTTTGGCTCCGGTTATCCATCAGATCCAAGAACTGCAGAATTTTTGAGAGAATATTACAAAAAGCATGGGAAATTTCCACCTTATACCCGCCTCTCCTGGAAAAATGTGAAAAAAATTGTTGAGGAGAGCAGACAGAAGAGCATCGATGATTTTTAAGATAGAAAAGTTTATAAAAAATAAAAAATTGGATGAGCGATGCTCTGTGTAGAATGTGGTAAAAGAGAGGCGAAGTACGATAATCTATGTGAGGAGTGCTTTCTAAAGAAGGTTAAATTCACGCATTTGCCAAGACATATGGAAATAACCCAGTGTCCGCATTGTGGTGCGGTAAAGTTCAGGGGAGAATGGAAAAGGCTGGATAGGAAGGAGATGTTTCATGAGCTAGTTATGAGAAATTTAACAGTTCTGCATGAATATGATGCCATAGATGTGGATATAAAGGAGAGGGAAGAGAGGGGGGTGATTCATCTAGATGTGAAATTTCATATTCGCTTCAAGGATCTAAAAATCATAGAGGAGCATTTCTGCGAAGTCACCATAAATTATGAATCCTGCACCCGCTGTAATCGCTATTTTGGAAACTATTTTGAGGCCATACTTCAACTTCGAGGAATGAGAGAAGGAGAGAGGGAGAAGGTGAGAGAATTCGCCTATTCCCGGATAGAGTATTATGCAGAGAAGAATGAAAATCTATTTGTAACGAAGGAGGAGGAGAAAAAGGAGGGTGTGGATTTATATCTGAGTGATAAGAGAGAAGCAAAGAAGGTGGCGAGAGATATATGTGATAGGTATGGAGCCTCGTTGAAAGAATCGCCACAGCTTGCTGGGAGGAAAGATGGTCATGATGTTTACCGGGTGACATATGCCGTTAGATTACCTGATTACAGAAGTGGAGATGTTGTTCAGATTGATAATATCTTTTATCTTGTGGAGAAGGTATCCAAGAGCATGCTATTTCTTCTCTCTCTCAAGGATGGAAGGAGGAAGCATGTGGATACAAAGAGGCATAAGATAGAGAGAATTATTCCTCAGAACGAGCTTGAGGAAGCCATGGTTATTTACTCCCACAGCGACTATCTGCAACTTATGGATAAGGATTACAATATATTGGAGGTTAAGAGCCCATTCAAACATCCAAACGGTTCAAAAATTAAGATTGCAAGAATAAACGGGGAGGTGTTAGTATTACCGTAGTGATCGTGGTACCTCTAAAGGGAGATAAATTTTTAATGGTAAAAAATCCCAAAAGAGGATGGGAATTTCCAGGCGGAAAGGTGAAGAGGGGAGAAACACCAGAAGAGGCAGCAAGGAGAGAGTGCAGGGAAGAGGCGGGAATAGAGTTGAAATCTTTAAAAGTTATAAAAAGAGATAAGGAAATGGTTGTGTTTACAGGAGAGATAGAAGATGTTAGAGGTGGCGAAATGCCATTCCAATTTTTTTCTAAATTGCCCAGTGAACTGGCATATCCCGCTCAGGAAGCAAGGGAATTCCTTAATCTTGCCGGTTTTCTATATAGCTGATATAGTCATATATAGTCATATATATAGTCTATAGACAAAATTTTTGCTCCTGAAAAATATACACCCATATGCTCATGGTCGCAGTGCTGCTCATTGCCATCATCGCAGCCCTCTATATGGCATGGAACATTGGTGCCAACGATGTGGCCAATTCGATGGGTACCTCCGTTGGAAGCGGGGCATTAACCCTCAGGGGAGCAATACTGGTGGCTGCAATTTGCGAATTTTCAGGTTCAGTTCTTGTGGGAAAGCATGTTACAAGCACAATAGCCAAGGGAATCGCAGATCCCGCGCTAATTGACCCAAATATCCTCATGCTTGGTATGCTAGCATCCCTAATCGCTGCCGGGATATGGGTAACTCTTGCCACATATTTTTCAGTTCCCGTATCCACAACCCATTCAATTGTTGGCGCAGTTATAGGTTTTCTCCTTCTCTACAATCTCAATTTAATTCACTGGAATGTAGTTGGAGATATAGTGGCAAGCTGGGTTCTATCGCCTCTTTCTGGAATGTTCGTTGCCTATATCCTCTTTTACATTCTTAAGATAACTGTGCTATCCAAGAGAGACCCACTTAAAGAAGCAAAGCTTGTGACTCCATTTTTTGTTTTCTTCTCCGTGAGTGTTATAACCATGTCCGTAATCTACAAGGGATTGAAAAATCTTAATCTTGATTTGGGGCTTAAAACATCTCTTCTTCTCTCCCTGATTCTGGGAGCCCTCGGTGGTTTAATTTCTCATATATTTATGAGGAGATATGCCAATCACTCAGATGAGAGAGAGGATAGATATAAAAAGCTTGAGAGATTCTTCATATATCTGCAGATAATGACTGCGTCTAGTGTAGCTTTTGCTCATGGAGCCAATGATGTGGCAAACGCTGTGGGACCTCTGGTTACAATTGTAGATATCTACAACAATGTCTCCCTGGGAGGTGAGACATATATACCTCTCTGGGTTCTTGCTTTGGGAGGATTGGGAATAGTGATCGGCATATCCACCTGGGGATATAAGGTTATCTATACCATTGGGAAGAGAATAACAGAGATAACTCCCACGCGAGGATTTGCGGCAGAGCTTGCAACAGCATTTGTGGTTCTTGTATTTTCAAAGCTTGGAATGCCGATTTCCACTTCGCATGTTATTGTTGGCTCTGTAATAGGTGTGGGGTTTGCCCGCGGGTTGGCTACGGTGGATTATAGAGTAATAAAAAATATAATCTACTCGTGGATCATCACTCTACCTGTGGCCATGGGCTTCTCCGCAGGAATATTTTTATTACTCAAGTTCATATTCATATGATGAGGAGGTGAGATGATGAAATTTATGAGGGTACCATTGATAGACACACTTGGAAAATCGCCTTTTGAAGCCCTGAAAGAACATGCAGCTTTAGTTAGAGAGAGTGCGTCAATTCTCAATGAGATATTCCAGAAACTGATGAAAAATGAATTTGAAAATATGGAAAGCAAAAGAAAGAAAATTGAAGAGCTTGAGCTTAAGGCTGATTATATAAAAAGCAATATAAGAAATCATCTTCCCAAAAGCGTGAAAATGCCTGTGGATAGGGGTGTATTTTTATCCCTTCTTACCGAGATCGATAATGTTGAAGATTTAATTCAGGATGTTGCCGAATGGATATATATTCGTGAGAAGCCTGTTCCAGATGAGCTAAAGGAAGATTTTATACAGCTTTTTAACAAGGCTATTGAAGCTATAGAATATAGCGAAAAAGCCATAAATGCATTGAATCTTGTTATAGAATCTTCCTTTGCAGAGAGGGAAAGGGAAAATGCAAAGAAAATAATTCAAAGATTGCATGAGATAGAGCATGAGAGTGATATAATGGAGAGACAGCTCACAAAGAAAATATTCAGGATGGAGGATAAGCTCAGTGCCGCAGCCCTGTTTCATCTGAGCAAGATGGTATTTCTTCTTGGAGATATATCAAACCATGCGGAGAATGCTGGAGACAGAGTTAGAGCACTCATTGCCAGATAAGTGGTGAAAATGATAACAGTAATGACGCATATGGATGCAGATGGAGTCATATCCCTCTCTCTATTTCTCAAGAAAATTGGTGGTGCTAGAATCAGGGTGTATTTCACCTCCCCTGTACAACTCCGTGACACCATCTGCCACTCGGTTATCCAAAGAAGGGATCTTGGCGAATTATACATCTTTGATCTTGCAGGAGAGCATAGAGCTATTTTTGCTGCGGCTATGTATGATAGTGTTACATGGATAGACCATCACCAGTGGATTCCTGAGATAGAGCTTCCCCATGTGAAAATAATAATTGATCCAAAGGCAAAAAGTGCCGCCGAGGTTGCTGGCAGGTATTTTAAGATAGACTCCAAGCTAATAGATATTGCGAATCAGATAGATACTAACAATGTAAGAGAGGATATGGCTGAAAAGATAAGAATGATCATAGGTGCTTTGAGATGGAAATATCACGGAAAAGAGCTTAACATTAAGCTTGAAAAACTTGCAAGGGAGCTTATGATGGAGAACTTCTCCCTATTGGAAGATTACAATGAAATGATAGAGGGATATGAAAACTGGCTTCTCCAACTTAAGGAGAAAATAAGAAAAGAGACGAAGTTCTTCAATGTGAAGGGTATGAAAATTGCAATTTTTGAAACCCTAGAGTCGGTACCTGTGTATGTGTTATCCAATGTTCTCTCAGAATCTGGGAAGGTGGATCTTATAGTGGTGCTAATCCACAAGATTTCAAGAGGTAAACCTGTAACAAAAATGGAGTTCAGAACTCATACAGATGTGGATGTTTTGAAAATTGCAAAATTTTACGGGGGAGGAGGACATAAAAAGGCCAGCGGAGCAAGTGTGAGCGATATTGTTACTATCCCTGAGGTGCTGAATGCCGTTGATCTCCTTTACTGAGCTTTTCAAATCTCATTTTGAGCTGGCAGGCCTTACATATTTCTCCTGTTGTGGGTTCTCCACATATTTTACAGGGTCGTAACTCTTTAGCATACTTCTCTTCTACAAAGGGTTTTATCTCATCAAAAAATTTGAGGATGGAGAATTTCACGGCGGGATCTCTCTTTTCTAAATTATTTAGAAACTCACGATACTCATCTCTTATAGCTAAAGGTGCATATGGGCACCTTCCCTGATAATAAGGAATATTGGCAAGTTTCACATATAACCGCACTTCCTCCTCCAGAACCCTCCGCAAGGGAATTATTCTGGGAACAAAACCTTTCTTTATTTTTTTATGGGGTGCAAGTCTCGCTAATCTCGCAACATCGCCACGGGTTATGTTCATTATTATTGACTGGGCAATATCATCCAGATTGAGACCAAGCACGAGATAATTCGCTCTTATTTCCTTGGCATATTGATTCAGAACTTTTCTTCTGAAAACTCCGCAGTAAGTGCAAGGCTTGAGCTCCTTATCCGCCCTTACCACTTCATCAGTGGTTATCCCTATATAATCCTTGAAGGTTATTACTCTATGCTCAATGTTGAGCGATGAAGAGAACTCATGTGCAATTTTAGCACAATTTTTTCTAAAATCTCCTATACCTTCATCCACCGTAACGGCCATAATTTCAAGCTCCTCCCAATTTCCAAATATTTTGCTCATGAGATAAAGGGTAAGCATGCTGTCCTTTCCTCCCGAAACGGCAATGAGGATCCTATCATCTTTTTTAAAATGAACCTGCTCCCTTATCTCCCTCTTTACCTTTCTATCTATGAAACTTAGAAAATGCTCCCTGCATAGATTTATCCCCGCATATCTTATGTATGTCACAGCTTCTCTATTACATTTGCTGCATTTCATTACTCCTACAAATCATCCATTCATTATAATATTTCCCCA